>DAIUBX010000222.1:0-3620 GCA_036846465.1 Bernardetia sp. | reverse complement strand
ACTTCCTGTATCGCCCGAAGTAGCAACCAAAATAATTACGTTTTTATCACTTTGAGTATTATTTTGAGTGTTATTTTTATAAAAATGCGACAAACACCTAGACATAAATCTAGCTCCAATATCTTTAAAAGCCTGTGTATTTCCATGATACAATTCTAAAGAAAAAATGTTTTTTTCTACCTTCACAACAGGAATAGGAAAATTGAGCGTTTCGGCAATGACTTGTTTTAACTGTTCATCATTTAAAGAATCTTTTACAAACGGTTTCAAAACCTCAAAAGCAATTTGATGGTCTTCTATATTTTCGATATTCTCAAAAAAAGAAGTGAGTAAAGAAGGAATAGTTTCAGGAAAATAAAGTCCTCCATTTTTTGTAAGTCCATTGATGACAGCTTCTTTAAAAGAAACTTGCTCTTCGTTTGTTCCGTTTTTTCTTGTGCTAAGGTAATTCACTACTTTTACGATTTAGAATTGAATTTATTTTTTTGCAAATTTAATTATTAAATCTGACAATAGTTTAAGAGTGCTTATTTTAAACTATTGACAGCCTTATGAAAGGACTGTCAAAGTTAAAAAATGCTCTATTTTATAAACACGTAATTGCTTACTTCTCATAAATTCCAATATAAAGCTCTCCATTTTTATTCATTGAGGCACGATACATTCCAGCTGTATTAAATTCCATTGCTACATTTCCATTTTTATCAATGGCAACAATTCCACCATCGCCACCAAGTGCAGGAAGTTTCTTTTGAATCACTTCTTTTGCAGCTTCCGAAAGTGTCATGTTTTTGTATTCCATCATCGCAGAAATATCATAAGCTACGATATTTCTAATAAAAAACTCTCCCCAACCTGTTGAAGAAACGGCACAAGTTGCATTATTTGCATACGTTCCTGCTCCTATAATTGGTGCATCGCCTACACGACCGTATTTTTTGTTTGTCATTCCTCCTGTTGAAGTTCCTGCTGCTAAGTTTCCATTTTTATCTAAAGCTGCACAACCAACTGTTCCAAATTTAGAATCTTTGATAGTTGGGTCGTAAAAATTTGCTTTATTTTTCTTTTTAGTAGCATCTGTATCGTGGTCTAGCTCAACAGCATCTTTGTCTTTTGCTTTTACTTTTTGAAGTCCATCAAATCTATCTTGTGTAAAAAAATAATCAGGCGAAACGAGTTCTAAACCTCTTTCTTTGGCAAAAATTTCTGCTCCTTTTCCTGCCATCATAACGTGAGGCGAATTTTCCATCACTTGACGAGCCAACGAAATTGGATTTTTGACCGTCGTAACTCCTGCAATAGCTCCTGCTGCTTTGTCTTTTCCATTCATAATCGAAGCATCTAATTCATTTTTTTCGTCAGCCGTAAAAACTGCACCTTTACCAGCATTGAAAAGAGGCGAATCTTCCATGATTCGTATCGTCGCTTCAACGGCATCAAGGCTACTTCCACCTTCTGCCAAAATTTTATGACCTACTTTTATTGCTTCTTCTAATTTTGCTTTGTATTCGGCTTCTTTTTCTGGGGTCATATTTTCTCTCAAAATCGTTCCTGCACCTCCATGAATTACAATTCCAAAATTATCAGCAATTTTTTCGTTTTGATTAGAATTTTGAGAAGAATTTTCAGTAGAATCTTGTGAGTTTGTCATTTTTTGGTTGTCATTTTTGGCGGAATTGCTTGTACAAGAAAATAGAAATGAAAGTAGAACAAATTGAAGAATAAAAAGAGGAAATAATTTCATGGTTTTGTTAGGAATTAAGAGTTAAAGAAATAGCTAATTTTGGTATAAATTAGTAATTTTATTTAAAAATTTTACTAAAAAAACACAAATGATAGAATTACAGCCATTTAAAGAAACCGATTTTGAAATTTTTAAGAGTTGGATTAAAGATGAAGAACAAATGGTTCAGTTTGGAGGAGAAATGTTTGTTTTTCCGATTACAGACGAGCAGTTAAAAAATTATATTACTAAAAAAGATGTAAAACCATTTAAGGTAATTTGGCAACAAACAGGCGAAACCATCGGACATTGCGAACTCAATTATCAAGACGGAAACAAACGTCTTTCACGTATTTTGATTGGAGAAGAAAAATGGATAGGACAAAAAATAGGAGAACAAATTGTCTTACAAATGGTAGCATTATTCTTTGAAGATGAAACGACAAAAAAAGTAGATTTGAATGTTTTTGATTGGAATAAATCAGCCATCAAATGCTATGAAAATGTAGGCTTTGAAATCAAACATGAAAAAACTACTCTTATGAAAGTAGGAAATATAACTTGGACAAGATTAAATATGGAATTGGAGAGGAAATAAATGTGTTTGTGTGTTTAGTTTTTACTCTCAAAATAGCTAATTTTGGGGAATTTAACCTACTATTTGGGATTTGAATAAATATGAAACTACTACAAATCAATTTTATAAGTAATTTTCAATGTTTGCTCTTGGTCTGTTTTTTCTACTTGGATTGGGTTTTTGCTTTTTCGAATACAATCTATAAAACTGAGATTATAAAACGTAAAAAAAATTGAAGTTTCTGAATAAAATTTTTCTTTTATAAGAGTTTTATACATATTTTTCAAACCTTCATTTCCTTCTTCAAGAAAAAGTTTATTGCAGTTTTCTATCTTGAAACAAAATTCATTTAAAATAATTACTGTGGGATAAATAATTACGAAATTAAGTAGTATGTAATCTTTGTATAGTGATATTTGACAATCTACAACTGAATTATTTTTCCAGCTATGTGATATGTTTTCAATTAACACATTATTGGTTCGTTGTACTATTTTATAATCCAAAAGCCAACTTTCAAAGATACGTTTTGCTAAATCTATTTCTTCTTTATCTTTATCAATGTCTAGTCCAAACCGTTTTCTTTCTTCAAAAGCAAAAATAGGATATTCTTTTTCTGTCATAAAATAAAATTTTTACTGCACTCTATTTTTATACTCTTCATACGCATTATTAAGAGCATTATAAAGCATCTCGCCAACGAGTTTTGCACCGTTTGCATTGAAGTGGGTGTAATCGCTTTGAGCTAAAGAAGGTTTGTTATTTACCCACGAAACCATCGAATTTTGTCCTCCCATGGCATCTCTCAAATCCCAAAAGGCACAACCTGCTTTCATGGCTGCATTTTTTTGTGCTTGTCGGATTACTTCTACACTTGGATAGGATTCATGACGAGTTCCTTTTCGTCTTGCTCTATCCGAAACGCTGACTACCAAAACACAAGCGTCTGGGTGCAACGAT
Organism: Bernardetia sp.; assembly: GCA_036846465.1. Lineage (GTDB taxonomy): Bacteria > Bacteroidota > Bacteroidia > Cytophagales > Bernardetiaceae > Bernardetia. Next base: position 360 of record DAIUBX010000222.1, on the reverse strand, counting down.
TTTAAATAATTATACTGACGATAAAACATTTTTTCATAATAGGAAGTGCTAAAATTTCCTTCTCCACTAATATTTACACCAAATTGTACAATAATAAGTTTTACTTGAAGAGCTTCAACTTGTGCTTTCATAAAATCACGGTTCATACGTGGAATTTCCATACCCGAACTACCACGAATTGAAACATTATCCAACGCAACGCCATTATTACAGTCAAAAGCAACTCCCAAAATTTCTGGGTTTCCTTTACTTCCTAAATGAATCTGAATTTTATTAAAATTGGTCTTTAAAGGAACTTTATGAATAGCTAAATTTTCATTTTGTGGTAAATCTTGTTTATCAATTACTTCATCTCCATTT
>DAIUBX010000221.1:0-5635 GCA_036846465.1 Bernardetia sp. | reverse complement strand
AATTTAGAAAAAAATAAACAACGAAAAATTTTAAATATAGGAATTGCCACAGGCAAAACTTCTGAAATGCTACAAGAATTTGGAGAAGTAACTTCACTAGAGTATGACGGAGTTTGTGCCGAATTTGTAAGACAAACACTACAACTAGAAGTCATTGAAGGTTCAATTTTAGAATTGCCTTTTGAAAAGGGTAGTTTTGACTGGGTTTGTGTTTTTGATGTTATCGAACATGTAAAAGACGACAAAAAAGCCGTTTCAGAAATGAATAGAGTTTGCAAACAAAATGGAAAAATTTATATTACTGTTCCTGCTTTTCAAAGTCTTTGGAGTCATCACGATGAAATAAACCATCATTTCAAAAGATATAAAATGAATGAAATTGTGAATTTATTTGATTTGCAAAGTGAAAAAACAAATGATAATTATTCCTTTAAAATCCTTCGAAAAACTTATTTCAATTCTTTTTTATTTATTCCAATTTGGCTTTTCAGGAAACTAAACTTTCTAATTCTTCAACAGTTTATCAGAAAAGGAGCAGGTTCAGATTTTGAAATTTATAAAGAAAATCATTTTTTAGATTCCATTTTAAAAGGAATTTTTTTGATAGAAAAAAAACTATTTCATAAAAATATCTCTTTTCCCTTTGGAGTTTCCTTACTTTTTTTCGTTCAAAAAAAGTAGTTTATTTCCCCATTCAACGTCTGATTACAGACGATTGCTAAGGGATTTTGAAAAGATTAAATAGTAAAAATAGTCATTCTTATCACTTATCATTTACAACTTATCACTTGAAATTTTATGGCAAAAATCGCAAAAGAATTAAAGGAGGCAATTTGTCAGATGCCCCAAAAGGAAAAAGACAAAATTTTGCTGCGTCTGATTGCAAAAGATACAATGCTTATTGCAAAGCTAGAACACGAACTTTTCGGAGATGAAAACGAAACAAAAGCATTAGCCGAAGAAATAAAAGAAGACATTGATAGAATGACAGGCTTCAATCACGGAACACCGGGGTGGCTTATGATGGCAATGCGAAGTGAAAATGGAGCAATTACTAAACATGTCAAAATCACAAAAGATAAAATAGGAGAAATAGAATTGACCTTATACTTACTTTCTCAAACTTTCAAAAAGCAAAAAAAATTTTTAGAAGAATATGCGTACCGTGCTGATAAGTTTGGAGGATATGTCTGTAAAAGAATGGATTTTGTCTTGAAGAAACTCATCAAATTACACCCAGATTTACAGTTTGATTATAAAAATGAAGTAGAATTTATACTCAATTTTTTACATACTTCATCTGCTACAAAACAAGATGCTGGCTATGAAAATATACCAAAAGATTGGGAAGACTTTTTAGAGAAATATGGAAAATAAACTAATCGACGTTTGCTAAGGTTTGGATTATCAAACCATTATCAACGTCTTTCTTTTGAAAAAATAAAAACAATCTCCCTTAGCAATCGTCTGTAATCAGACGTTGATAATGGGAAGTACAAACTAAAAACATGAAAGAATCTATCAAAGAAAATCTAAACGAAATTTTATCAAAATTAGAAAACACACAAGCAAAATTAATTGCTGTTACCAAAACTCATCCTTTAGAAAAACTACAAACTTTGTATGATTTGGGATTCAAAACTTTTGGCGAAAACCGAGTACAAGAACTTACCGAAAAATACGAAAATCTCCCAAAAGACATAGAATGGCATTTAATAGGAACATTGCAAACCAATAAAGTCAAATATATTGCACCTTTTGTTTCGATGATTCATTCAGTAGAAAGTTTTAAATTATTGGAGGAAATCAACAAACGAGCTGCTCAAAATGAGCGAGTAATTGACTGTCTTTTACAAATGCACATTGCAGAAGAAGAAACAAAATTTGGCTTAGATGAAAAAGAATTGTATGAAATTTTGGAAAATACAGAACTCAAAAAGTTCAAAAATATAAAATTAGTTGGCTTGATGGGAATGGCAACTTTTACAGAAAATGAAAATCAAGTTCGTTCCGAATTCAAAAAACTAAAAACTCTTTTTGATAAAGTAAAAAATAATTTTAGTACAGAAAATATAGCTTTTAAAGAACTTTCAATGGGAATGAGTGGCGATTATCCAATGGCTATTGAAGAAGGGGCAACGCTTGTGCGTGTGGGAAGTGCGATTTTTGGAAGTAGGTAAAAATTATAATGTCTGTTTCAAGCGTCGACGCTTAAAACAGACATTAGTAGTATTGAGGTAAAAATTACAATAAAGAATCATCGGAAGTATCTTCTATATCTTCTTTGATATTACGCAGCATAGTTTTGATATAATGGCGATTGCGTCTATTTTTACGTGTTTTGGCACGTTTTCCAAAACGCTTATCTACTACCAAATCTTCAAAATCAGAGGCTTTTTCTATACTTTTTGTTTGATTTACTTGGGTTCGTTTTGGCATTTTTTAGTCAATTTAGTTGTATTTCTACAAAGTATTTGTACTTCAAAAATGTTTTTTAACGAAGGGTTCGCTCAAAGCGAACCCTTCGTTTCGTTTAAGACAAAGGCATCAGCCATTTTCTCAAATTCTCCTTCTGCTCATCACTTGCATTTTCCTTCACAGTCAATTTGATATTCGGATATTGATTTTCGTCGTATTTTGTTATGATGGTATGAAGCTGATTATCTCTAAAAAATGAAATTTCTATCTCTTGTTTTCCTTCTTTTACAGCTTTTTTCAAAATTGTATTTGGATTGATAGCATCTAATTTATAGGAATTAATAGCTATAATTTCATCATTGACAGTCAAAAATTTGGCTACTTCGCTTGTGGGAGAAAAACCGACTACCAAATAACCGTTATTTATTCCGTTACTTTGAAAAACAGTTTTTAAGCCTAATCTTCGTTCAATTTCGTTTTCATTTGGAATAAATGTCTTTTCAATTCCAATAAAATCAAAGGCTTTTTGTAAATGAATATCTAAAGCATTTGGCGAATAAATACAGGTTTGGAAATAATCTTCAATATGTTCTCCTGCAATTTCATCAACTAAATTATGATAATCTTCTAAAGAATATCCAATTTCTTTTTTACCAAAATCTTCCCATAATTTTACCATCACTGTATCCAATGATTTTTCATGATTGCTCGTTTTTCGAAGTTTCATATCCAAAATAAAAGCAGCCATTGCACCTTCCACATAAATCGATGATTTTCGGTTTGGAATGTCCAAATCATAGCCATCAAGCCATAAATCATAAGACGAATCAGCGACAGAAAGATTAAGTCTTCCGTAATTATGAAAGTGTCTTTTTAGTAAATTTTCGAAATCTTTAAGGTAATATTCTTGCGACCAAACCCCACTTCTACACAAAATATAATCGCCATAATACGTAGTCAATCCTTCAGCTACAAAACCTGTTTTGAAATACGTTTCCTTTGATAAATTATATGGCATAAGTTCTTTCGGACGAATACGCATAATATTCCAAAAGTGAAAAAGCTCATGCGAACTGATTCCCAAAAAGTCATTATAACGAACTGCTCCGTCCATATCATAATCTGCCCCCAACGTAATGACCGTAGAATGACAATGTTCTACACCATGATATTTGGCGTAGGGCAAAATCTGAAACAAAAAATGATAATCCGTACTTGGAAAATCTTTAAAAAGTGCAATTTGGTCTTGCGTAAATTTTTGAAATTCTTTTACTGCTTTTTCAAAATCAATCTTCCAATCTCCTTGAATCCAAATATGAAAATTAGCTTCCGAATTAGCTACCTTATAACTTTTATGTTGTAATGTATCAGAGGCAATCAATGGCGAATCTACTAAATGAAAGAAGTTTTGAGCAATCAAAAAATGCTTATCTTTGCCTTGTGTTTTTTCAACTTTTTGTTCTAATGCACAAGCAATTTTATAACGAGAAGGCATTTCTATATGAACTCTATACATTGAATCTGGACGGTTTTTGACTTCCAAACAACAACAAATAAAATTCAAATAAATTTGTTTTTCGTCCACATAACAACCTCCTGCATCCATTTGATTGGCATAATACGTATAATTTACTTTTACCGTTTTTGCCCCATTGGTTTTGACTTTCCAATTATCTTTGGTCGTTTTTGAGAAATCTAATGGATTATTATTTTCATCAACAACATTGAATTGTGCTATATTTTTGGCAAAATTTTGAAGCGTATAACGCCCCGGTCGCCAAGCAGGAAGTTGAAGAGAAAGTTCTTTTTCCATAATATCATCGACGTGATTTATGGTAAGTTCGATATTGATAAAATGATGATGCGCTTGTGTGTATGAAATTTTATAATCTAACATTTGAAAGAATAGAGTAAATTTGAAAAAAATGTAGCCGACAGTTTCCTAACTGTCGTTTTAAAATATATTTCCGACAGTTTGGAAACTGTCGGCTACTAAAATCAATTTAATGAAAATTCTACTAATACAAACAGCTTTTATAGGCGACGTAATTTTGGCAACTTCGCTTATAGAATCTATTCATACGAAATATCCTTCTGCACAAATTGATTTTTTACTTAGAAAAGGAAACGAAAATTTACTTCAAGAACATCCTTTATTGAATGAAGTTTTGATTTGGGACAAAAAAAATAAATATAAAAGTCTTTTCGAACTTATAAAAAAAGTTAGAAAGTCGTCTTATGATGCCGTTCTGAATTTACAGCGTTTTGGTGCAACAGGACTTTTGACGGCTTTTTCGAACGCAAAAATAAAAGCAGGATTCAAAAAAAATCCGTTTTCGTGGGCTTTTACACACAAATACGAACACATAATTACGACAGACAAAGATTCTCCTCACGAAATAGAACGAAATAGCAAAGTATTAGAAAGTATAAATATTAGTGAAATAGCGAAGCCAAAATTATATCCTTCTCAGTCTGATAAAGATAAAATAAAGGAATTTATCAAAAATGATTTTATTTGTATTGCGCCTACTTCAGTCTGGTTTACCAAACAATTTCCTTTGCATAAATGGATTGATTTTATAGAAAAATTGCTTTTAGAAGAAACTAATAATCAAAATTTACCTCAAAACTTTACCATTCATTTATTAGGTGCGCCATCAGATTCGGAAAATTGTCAGAAAATAATTGATACAATAGAGATAAAATTAAAAGAATTAAATCAAAATAATTTTAAATTCAAAGTAGAGTTTAAAATTGAGAATCTAGCAGGAAAATTATCTTTGATGCAATCGGCAGCTTTGATGGAATACGCAAAACTTGTCTTGGCGAATGACTCTGCGCCTTTGCATTTGGCTTCTTCTGTCAATGCTCCTGTTTGTGCTGTTTTTTGTTCGACTGTTCCTGCTTTTGGGTTTACACCTCTTTCTGATAAATCATTTATTGTCGAAACTCAAAAAGAGTTAGATTGTCGTCCTTGTGGTTTGCATGGATTCAAAGCGTGTCCAAAAGGTCATTTTGAGTGTGCTGAGAGTATAAAAACAGAACAGATTTTGGAGATTGTAAAAAGTATTTTGTAAAACAGACATCTCTGTCTGTTAGGGTTTTATGAACTTTTGCACAGACAGGGATGTCTGTGATACATTATGATTAACATTTTTTAATAAAATTTTTTAAAGTTAGAGGGTGATAAAAATAAGTTTTGGGTATAAAGAAG
>DAIUBX010000220.1:0-5669 GCA_036846465.1 Bernardetia sp. | reverse complement strand
CTATGGTGTCACCACGAGCGACCTACCACAAACAATTCCTTAAGTTGACAGCATTAATCTTCGGTACAGACCAAATTAAAATAAAAGTTAAAACTTATAAATACAACATCTCGCCAAATTGTCGGAAGAGCCTAAAAGATTAATTGTAATTTTCCCAATCTCCAATCTCCATTTTCTAGCTCTCCACACTAGAGCGCAAATAAGCATGACGAATAGCAACTTCTTTTTCTATCACTTGACAAAAACTAGCAAAAGGTTCGTGTTGGTTATCTATTAGTTTAGAAACTGTATGGAAAAACTCTGAATTTTCTTCGGTATCGTATTTTGCCTCTGCCACATAAACTTCATATTTACCTTCGTTGTACATTCGAAGTGAAAGACAGTCTAAGTTATCATCTACCAAAACGACTGCGCCACCATGAAAGGTTTGTTGTTCAACAGTATCAACTACCCAACCACCATCATTATATACTTTTACAGCTTGTGGAAAACCACTAAAATTCATCATTTTTTCGAAAGGCTTGTGTGTATGTCCAAAAACAAAACTCAGACGAGAGGGAATTTGTCCCATTTCAGCTCTCATTTGTAGCAAAACAGGTTTTTCGATAAAGTCTGTCAATCCTGCTTTTGTTTTGTCGTCTAATACTTTGTGAGGAACGCCACGCTCAGAGTTTGCAATTCTTTCAAAAATCTCTCCCAAAATCCATTGTAAAGACTTTTCTGTTATTACTTCTTTAACAGCATTTTTTTGCCAACGTTCTGCAATACTTTCAGCCAAGTTATCAGTCAGTTTTCGGACTTCTTTTGGATCTTGCATTTTATTATAAATAACTTCAATCTCTTTTCCGACTTCACCAGAACGCCCCATTGTCGACCAAAAAAAGTCTATCCAAGCAAAATTTTCAGCTTCAAGATCCCACATGTTTTGAGGGCGCAAACGGTCAGGAAAAATCATTGTTTTTAAGTCTGACATGAGCGTATAAAGTGATTCTATATAATGTCCATGCGAAAAAATTACGCCTTTAGTTTTATCTTCATCTGTTACAACATAATTTGGATAAATCGTTGAAACACAAACTTCCTTCAAATGAGGTTGCCTTTGTATAATTCCATTCATAAAATAATCAGGAATTGGATTTGGGTTATACATTTTTGTGGTATGCCAAGGAATAGGTAAATAGCTATTAGGTGGCAACCTTTCGATGTAATTGACATACTGTGTTTCTCGTGCTTTTTCCCATAAATGGTGGTCGTGGTTTCCAGGTAAAAAGTGTATTTCTGAATCAAAAATCCAATCTTCTGGAGATTTATCAGCAGGAAAAATCAAATTAATAAACTGCTCAAAAGCCATTGCTGTTTCGTTAGTGTTTGAAAGAGCAAGTTCCATAATATCACCGTTCAGAATCAGTTTAGGCTTTTTTGTTCCTTTTGGATTGGTTTCAGAAATAATTTTATCCATACATTTTACCCACTCTGCAAGTGTTGGACTGGGTTTTTGTGGGTCAATCTGAAAACTATTTGGGTTTACATAAGTCATCAAGCTAGAAGCTGCTCCCAAGTGCAAATCAGAAACACAGACATAATTTATCATACTAATAAGTAGTTAAGTAATTGAATAATGAGTTTATTTTGTTCGTAAAATCCAAAAATAAAATGAATTTTGCAAAATTTTAGTCGAATCATTTGTTCTAAATTTTATTTTACCAAAAGTCATTTTTTTTATTAAAAAAACAGTTGTTTTTTAATAGAAAGCCGTATCTTTGTAGCCTTAATCAAAAAGTTAAAATCAAGTGAAAGACTTACGCACTTTCGAAATTGACATTATTGCGCTCAAACTGGGTTCGCATTCCTTTACTTTCAAATTAGATGATACATTCTTTGCCTATGTTAAAGAACATTTGAATGGATTTATTGAAAAAGGAGATTGTAATTCTCAAGTCATTCTCGAAAAAAACGAACAACTTATTCGTGCTACTTTTATTATTGAAGGAACTGTAGAATTGGTCTGTGACCGTTCTTTAGATGAGTTTGATTATGAAGTAGATGTCGAAGAAACAATTCTCTACAAATACAGTGAGGAAGAGCGAGAACTTACTGAAGAGATTATATTAATAACTCGTAGAACGCCAAGTATCAATGTAGGCGAGTTTTTACATGAGTTTTTGATGTTTGATATTCCAATGAAAAAGTTGCATCCTCGTTTTTGGGATGAAGAAGATGATTATTCGGATGAATATTCAGAAAGCGAAGACTCAGATTTTGATGACTCTTCTAATGAAGAGTTAGACAAAAAAACTGATACAGGAGCAAAAAAAATCAATTTCATTTACTCCTCTGAAAAAGATACAACAGAAGACAAAAAGGATAGTAAAAATAAAACTACACCTTCTTCTGAAGAGGAAAAAATAGACCCACGTTGGAGTATTCTGAAAAATTTAAAGAATAATCAAAATTAAACTTTCAAAATATAGAAACAGGTCTTTAAAAATACTATTGTTACACCTCAAAAAGAAAGAATAAGAAAAAATTTGGATAAAAAAACAGATATATTCTGTTTTTACACAAAAAATCTTCATCTTTGCAGTCTTTATTTAAAAATTTAGTAAAAAACTTATGGCACATCCTAAAAGTCGAATTTCAAAAACACGCCGTGATAAACGTCGTACACACCACCAATGTGAAGCTAAAGCAATTACTGTTTGTCAAAATACAGGCGAAGCTCACTTGATGCACCGTGCATATTATCACGAAGGCAATCTTTATCATAAAGGTAAAATGATTGCAGAATTTGCAAAAGAAGTAGTAGTAGATGAAGACGAAGATTAATTTTTAGTCTTTATTTATTCTCTCAAGAAATTAACCTTATTTTTTATTGAAACAAAACAATAGAAGATAAGGTTTTTTGCTGTGTTTTACTTCTTTCCCAATTCTCTAAACTCACACTCACTCCCACGTCTCACGCCTCAATTCTAACGTCCCAACTCCCACGCCCCTAAATTATGCTCAAAATCGCCTTTTCTCCTATCTATGCACATCCATTGCCCGAAAACCATCGCTTTCCTATGCTAAAATATGAGTTATTGCCAGAGCAATTAATGTATGAAGGAACAGCAACAAAGGATAATTTCTTTGAACCAATTCCCATTTCAGAGGAAAAAATTTTGAGAGCGCACACGGCAGAATATTGGAACAAACTAAAAAACCTTTCTCTCACCAAAAAAGAAGAACGAAAAACAGGTTTTCCACTCTCAGCAAAACTCATCGAAAGAGAAATAACGATTGCAGGAGGAACAATCCAAAACACCGAATTTGCTTTAAAATATGGTGTAAGTATGAACATTGCAGGAGGAACGCATCACGCTTTTACAGAACATGGAGAGGGTTTTTGCCTTCTGAATGATATTGCTTTGGGTGCATATCATTTGATTGATGAATATAATTTTGATAAAATATTAGTGGTAGATTTGGATGTTCATCAAGGAAACGGAACAGCAGAAATTTTTGAAAATGAAAAACGAGTTTTTACTTTTAGTATGCACGGAGAAAAAAATTATCCTTATAAAAAGGAAAAATCAGATTTAGATATTGAGCTAAAAGATGGAACAGACGACAAAACCTATTTAAAAATTTTGAAAGAAACACTACCAAAACTTATTGAAGAACAAGAACCTCAATTTATATTTTTTCAGTCAGGTGTAGATATTTTGCAAACCGATAAATTAGGACGTTTGGGAATGACTTTGCAAGGCTGCCGAGAACGTGATTTATTTGTTTTTGAAAAATGTAAGAAGAATAACATTCCTGTTTCTGTCAGTATGGGAGGTGGATATTCTCCTAAAATTGCTGATATTGTAGAAGCTCATGCAAATACGTATCGTTTGGCGCAGGAGATTTATTTTTGATAAAACTAACCCCACTTTTACAGTTCTTTAAATTGCTAAAAACTCAAAAAAGTGTATATTTGTGAGATTTTATAGGAATTTAATTGACTAATTTTAAATAAGCAAACCCAAATCAAGACGATACGATAAATTTTTACTAGATTATTTTTTATTACTAAATTTTTAGCTACACTGACTTTCAGTTCCCTTAGCAATCGTCTGTAATCAGACGTTGATAATGGGAAAACAGTATGTTTATATCCTTAAAAACTCCTTTATGCAACGATACTCCATTCTTTGGGCAGATGATGAAATTGAATTTCTCAAACCTCATATTTTATTTTTAGAGAAAAAAGGCTACGATGTAAAAGCCGTAAATAGTGGCGCAGATGCCCTTGAAGCAGCCGAAAAAGAAAATTTTGATATTGTATTTTTAGATGAAAATATGCCGGGGATGTCAGGTCTTGAAACGCTGACAGCTATAAAAGCTATTCGCCCTTCTCTTCCTGCCATTATGATTACCAAAAGCGAAGAAGAGCATATTATGGAAGATGCTATCGGTGCAAAAATTGCCGATTATTTGATAAAACCTGTCAATCCAAATCAAATTCTATTATCTATCAAAAAGATTTTAGACCAAAAAAGATTAGTTACTGAAAAGACAAATCTAAATTATCAACAAGATTTTAGAAATTTGTCCATGATTTTTCAAGATGATTTAGATTTTGATGGATGGGTTGAAGCCTATAAAAAACTGATTTATTGGGAATTAGAAATTGAAGATACCGAAAATCAAAGTATGCAAGAGATTTTAGAATCTCAAAAAGAAGAAGCTAATATTAGTTTTGCCAAATTCATTCAAAATAATTACGAATATTGGCTCAATGATGCAGGAGATGACGAATATCCGATGATGTCGCATGACATTATGGGAGAATGGGTTTTTCCACTTTTAGAAGACAAAAAATTAAATGAAGAACGTCCTTTATTTTTTATTTTGATAGATAATTTGCGTTACGACCAATGGAAAGTAGTCGAATCGTTGGTTGCTGAATATTTTACTGTCAAAGAAGAAAAAGTATATTGTTCTATTTTGCCAACTACTACGGCTTATGCTCGTAACGCTATTTTTTCAGGACTTTTACCTTCCGAAATGGCAGAAGACCACCCGGACCTTTGGATAGAAGACCAAGACGACGGAGGAAAAAACAACTTTGAAGATGAGTTTTTGAAGCGTCAAATGAAAGAGTTTGGTTTTGGAGATACAAAAACGACGTACAATAAAATTCTTCGCAATCAGCAAGGGAAGCTGTTGGTAGAAAATTTCAATAATCTACAACAAAACGAATTTAATGTTATCGTTTATAATTTTGTAGATATGCTTTCTCATGCACGTACAGATACGGCTGTTGTTCGTGAACTTGCGCCTGATGAAGCTGCCTACCGTTCGGTAACCAAATCGTGGTTCTTACATTCTCCTTTGTGGGATATGTTGAAGAAAATTGCAGAAGTAAATGGTCGTTTGATTATCACAACTGACCACGGAACAATTCGCACAAAACGTCCTTATAAAATTATAGGCGACCGAAACACAAATACAAATTTGCGTTACAAACAAGGAAAAAATCTAAATTATAATCCTAAAAACGTTTTGGTAGCCAAAGACCCAGCAAAATTCTTTTTACCTCGTCAGAATGTTTCTACAAGTTTTGTATTTACGACAGAAGACTACTTTTTTGCCTATCCAAATAACTACAATCACTATGTAAAATACTATAAAGATACATT
>DAIUBX010000219.1:0-5687 GCA_036846465.1 Bernardetia sp. | reverse complement strand
ATACTATGTTTTCCACTAAGTTCTCGCCATTCTGTAATAATCGTATCTATCAAATTAGCAGGAAGTAATAATTTGTCTTCAGCAAAGAAAATAAATAAAAAACGATCTAATAGCTTTTGTGTTTTTTTGAAAAGAGTGAGTTTGTCGTATTGAGGGTTTAGGGTTTGAATATTTTGGAAAACATCATTTCTAAAATTAGAATAATCTTTATAAAGAGCCTTTGTAATGCTTTCTTCTTTGTTTATAGATTCTTCTTTTGCTTTCTTGGGCAAGTCATCACGATGCAGAGTTTGGTAAGACAGACAAAAATAGAGCAAATTGAACTCTTCTCTAGTGAGTTTAAAGAGATTAAATTCTTCAAATTCAATTGCATTATCGATATACAAACGTATTTTTTCAAAATTTGAAATAATCACATAAGTACAGTTGGGTTGATTGTTTTTATATCCAAAGGCTTGTGCTTCTACTTTAGAGAGATCGGTAGTATCCATTCCTTTGAGTTCAATAACTGCAAAAGCATTTCCATCACTACGCAGCAACGCTCCATCAGTTTTTTGAGCATTTTTGATGTTTTTGAGTTCGGTTGTGAGGTTGTAAGACGGATTTGGTTTTTTGACGTAACCTAATACGTTTACAAACAAATCATTCAAAAATCCTTCTTGATACTGCTCTTCTTTTGAAGCTCGTATGTTTTCTTGAATAATTGGATTATGAAAATGCTCTACAAAATTTTGCCAAGCTATTTCTACTTTTTCTTTTGGTAAGAATTTAAGATGATGTTTAAGAACGGATTTCTGAAATAAACTCATTTTTTATAGTATTTTAAATCCTAAGAGTCTTCAAAGAACCTTAGGATTCTGTTTTTAGAGCAGATAAAAGTAGTTTATTTTAAGAAGGATTCAAAATATTTTGCACCAAAGTTATTAGGATTCAAACGATTCTAAATTCTATCCAATGCCATTTCTGAAATTGTTTTGCCAATAGAAAGCGAAGAGGTTGCAGCAGGTGAAGGCGCATTGACAACATTAATGACACCTTGTTTTTCCAAAATCTTAAAATCGTCTAAAAGCCCTCCATCTTTATCACAGGCTTGCGCTCGTACACCTGCATCGGCAGTAATCAAATCTTGTTTTTGTACTTCTGGGATAAGTTCTTGTAAGGCTTTTGTAAAGGCATCTTTTGAATAGGAACGATGAATTTCTCCTAGTCCTGTTTTCCAATATTTAAACGCTACTTTTTGAAAACCTCTGAAAGTCAAAGTTTCTAAGAGTTCAGACACTGAAATATCTGTTTTTTTGTAGCCTTCACGTTTGTAAGCCAAAACAGCATTGGGACCAGCTTCTACTTCACCATTTATCATTCTTGTAAAATGAACGCCCAAAAAAGGAAAATTTGGGTCAGGTACAGGATAAATCAAATTTTTAACTAAATGCTTTTTCTCTGGAACGAGTTTGTAATATTCTCCTCTAAACGGAATTATTTTGATAGGTGCATCGGGCATTGTCATTTTGGTAACTTTATCTGAATACAGACCTGCACAGTTTACGACTAAACCCGTTTGATAACTTGATTTTGATGTAATTACTTTTGCTAAAGTACTATTTCCATTTTTCTCATCATTTAACTTTATATCTTCTACCTTTTCAGAGAGATGAATATGTCCTCCTAATTCTTCTATTTTTTCTGCTAATTTCTGACAAACAGCTTTATAATCTATAATTCCTGTCTGTGGAACAAAAATTCCTGCCACTCCTTTTACATGTGGTTCGTAATCAGCAATTTCTTCTTTTTTTATGTTTATTAGTCCTGTCAGACCATTTTCTAAACCTCTATCATAAATGGTTTTGAGTGCAGGAAGTTCTTCTTCTTTGGTTGCTACGATTATTTTACCACATTTATCAAAAGCTATATTTTCTTTCTCACAAAAATCTAAAAGCATTTCATAACCACGAATACAATTTATTGCCTTCAAACTTTTGGGTTTGTAATAAATACCCGAATGAATGACACCACTATTATTTCCTGTTTGATGCTTTGCGATAGAATTTTCTTTTTCTATCAACAGAATTTTAAGAGAAGGACGAGCCAAAAGAAGTTGATATGCTGTTGCAAGTCCGACAATTCCACCTCCAACAATGAGTATATCGTATTTCATGATTTTTTGTAACTGATTAGCGAGTGATTTATATGATTTTTATGATGAATTACAGGATAACACAATTTCAAATGATTCCTCTTGTAATTTATTTATTTTCTTTATCTATATGATATTTTCGTCTAATATCATTTATCAAATGTAGTTTTTGGATTACAAAGCTTTTTGGGTGGACGTTTGAAAATAATGTTTCCCATTCTTCAAAACGCTCTTTTTCAGCATCTTTGAATAATTTTGGACTAATTTTTTTGGAGTGTAAGAATTTTTCGAATTCTTCTTTTAGGTTTTCTTCCATAATGTAGTCGACACTTTCCAAGTGTCGGAATTAATATGATACTTATTAATCGACACTTTCCAAGTGTCGGCTACGTTAAAACAAAACAACAATTCTCTTTGTTTTACGTAAAATAAATGTATAAAATTACTAATATTCAATCAAATCAAAAATAAATTGGAAACTATCACTCAAAATTCAGAAGCAGAAAAAACTAAAAAAGTAAACTTTCAAGAAGTAGCTAAAAACAAAACGGTCATTTTATTTGATGGTGTTTGTAACTTGTGTAATAGTGCGATAAATTTTGTTATTGATAAAGATACCAATAATAATTTTTATTTTGCTTCGCTTCAATCCGAATTTGGTCAAGCTCTTTTAGCTCATTTTGGTAGAAATACAGCCGATTTTGATTCTATGATTGTTTATGAAAATGGAAAAATCAAAACCAAGTCCACAGCAGCCCTACGTATTGCAGCAGGACTGTCTGGAGCTTGGAAGTTTTTGAGTATTTTCAAGATTGTACCTACTTTTCTGAGAAATGCAGTTTATAATTTGATTGCCAAAAATAGATACAGTTGGTTTGGAAAGAAAAATGAATGTAGAATCCCTACGCCAGAATTGAAAGCAAAATTTATTCAGTAATCAGTTACCAGTAATCAGTTAATTTCAAATACTTTTTGTATGTTAATTCTGTATTACTTCTGACCTCTAAAATCTAACTTCTAAATTTATTTATAGTAACCAGTTAATTTCAAATACCTACTATAAGGAAAAGGCAAGCCTTTTTCCCTACAAAGTATTTCATTCTCTCGTCCCTAACCCCAAACTCCATTCCCTCGCCTCTCGTCCCTATTTCCTAAACATATTTCACATAATTTTCCCATTTATCAATTACATCAACAATATCTTGAGGTAATTCAGAATCAAACTGAACCCATTTTTTAGTTGTTGGGTGTTCGAATCCTAAAGATTTTGCGTGAAGTGCTTGTCGTGGTAAAATAGTAAAACAATTATCTACAAAGGATTTATATTTAGAAAATACAGAGCCTTGTAAAATTCGGTTTCCACCATAAAAAGAATCATTAAAAAGAGGATGCCCAAGGTGTTTCATGTGCGCTCTAATTTGGTGCGTTCGTCCTGTTTCCAAATTACATTGAACCAAAGTAACATAACGTAAACGTTTCAAGACCTTGTAATGTGTAACGGCATGTTTTCCACGTTCGCCTTCTGGATGAACGGACATTACTCTACGGTCATTTCTTCCTCTTGCAATATGCCCTTTTATTGTTCCTTTGTCTTCCTTTACTTCTCCCCAAACTAAGGCTAAATAAGTACGCTCAATCGTATGATGAAAAAATTGTTTTCCAATATAATCTCTTGCTTCTGCTGTTTTTGGAATTACTAAAAGACCCGTTGTGTCTTTATCTATTCGATGAGAAAGTCCTAAAAACTGCTCTCCATTTTGTGCCATGTGATAGGCTGCTGCGTTGGCAAGTGTTCCTGTCCAGTTGTCGGTAGCAGGGTGTGAAACCATTCCAGCAGGTTTGAAAACGACCATCAAATCTTTATCTTCATAAACGACTTTTAAAGGAATGTTTTCAGGCTCAACTTTTTTCAAATCACGCACAGGGTCAGGCAAACGAACCGTAACCACATCATGAGGCAAAACTTTATAACTTGGTTTGACTAGCTTTTCATTTACTTTTACATACCCACCTTTAATGGCAGTTTGCAAACGATTGCGAGTAACTCTAGGCAAACGCTCCATTAAATATTTATCGATACGCAATAACAGTTGTTTTCCATCAACTTTTATACGGTAATGTTCATAGAGATTATCGTCGTCGTCGTCATCTTCAAGAGGCTCATCTAGTTCAGTAAGAGGTTCAGCCATTTCAATTTGTGGGGCTTCAACCTGCTCAATTTTTTCAATTTTTTCGTCTGTATGTTGGTCTATAAATTCACTTTCTGTAAATTCATTTTTTTCGTTGTCTGTATTCACTGTCTCTTTTTCGTTATTGGGAAATAAAATCTTTTACAAAAATAGTGAATAGTTTTGGTTGTCTAGCAATTTTTGTATGATTTGAGTGTTGCACAAAAAAAAATCCTATCAAATTGAATAGGAATTTTGAAAATATCTACATAAGAATCCTTGCCGTTGTTGGTGTCTTCACCATGTCCGTCAAGCTATCATTTATTTTACCATTATCAACGTCCTGTTATCTTCGATAACTGACGATTGCTAAGGTAAAATAAATACAAATAGTACATTTCTCCCTTAGCAATCGTGTATTTTCGAAGAAAATAGACGTTGATAATGGGAAAAATACAGCACAATTTTCTTAGCTTGACGGCTATGGTGTCTTCACCGACGACATTGTTATTTTAACGATAACGTGCGCCTTTATAACGAGGTTCAGAGAATGGATTTGGACAATCTACGCCATCTTTTCCTCCAAAACTATATACTAAAGAAATTTCGTGAGAGTTTGCTCTTGCCCCTGCTACTTCCGAAATAGACCAGTCATAACTATAAGCTAATGCCCAACCTCCAAATTTTATACCCATCATAGCCACAACAGCATCATGTTTTGGAAAATTATTTGTTGATTGCTCAAGTGGGAAGCCTCTGTACCAAAGACCATATAAAAGAGGAGCATATTCTCCATGTGCGCCAAGGCTAATTTGTTGGAACGAACCTTGTCTCTTGTACATAAAACTAGGTGTAATGCTTTTGTTACGATCGTCATAACGACCTGCAAAATCTATTTTGTAACCACCATGAAAAGATATTTTCATTGGTAAACGATTATTATCTCCAATAAAACTATCTGGAGGACTATTGATGTGATTGGCAGAAAGTCCTATCCAAAAATTCTGACTAAATAATACTGCACCTGTCGAAATATCAACATAGCCCAATGTATTACGAGCAAAACTTTCTTCTGTAGGTGTTCCTAAAAAACCTCTATCACTAAATTGGTCTGGGAAAGTAAGTCCAACAAAACCAGCATTTTTTTGTACATAACCTACTTGTAAAGCTGGTTGTACGGTAAGTCTATCACTCAAAGGAATCATATAGGCATATATAAACGAAACATCTGTGCTTTTGTAAGGTGTTGTTCCTGTACTTTGCTCATCTACTTTGGCAATTACACCAATAGAAGAACGGATATTTGGGAAGTAATAATCAAAACCACCTGCATAAGTAACATAATTTACATCTAAGCTAGGCCATTGATTGCGATAATTGAGTGT
>DAIUBX010000218.1:0-5713 GCA_036846465.1 Bernardetia sp. | reverse complement strand
TTAAATGGTCGAAACTAAAACAGCCACTCGTTATAAAGTAAAAGACATCACTCTTGCAGAATGGGGTCGTCGTGAAATGCAATTAGCAGAAGCAGAAATGCCAGGTTTGATGGCTCTTCGTGAAGAATACGGAGCAGCACAACCACTTAAAGGCGCACGCATTGCAGGCTGTCTTCACATGACAATCCAAACTGCTGTTCTTATCGAAACACTTACTGCACTTGGTGCAGAGGTTACTTGGTCTTCTTGTAATATTTTCTCTACACAAGATCAAGCTGCTGCTGCGATTGCTGTAACAGGTGTTCCTGTTTATGCTTGGAAAGGTATGAACGAAGAAGAATTTGATTGGTGTATCGAACAAACTCTTTTCTTTGGAGAAGGCGAAGACCGTAAGCCATTGAACATGATTCTTGACGATGGTGGCGACCTTACTAACATGGTTTTGGATCGTTATCCTGAATTAGTTGCTGGTATTGGTGGTATTTCTGAAGAAACTACAACGGGTGTACACCGTTTGTATGAGCGTTTGAAAAACGGAACACTTCCTTTGCCTTGTATCAACGTAAACGATTCAGTTACAAAATCTAAATTTGATAACAAATATGGTTGTCGTGAGTCTTGTGTAGATGCGATTCGTCGTGCTACTGACGTTATGATGGCTGGTAAAGTTGCTGTTGTGGCTGGTTATGGTGATGTTGGAAAAGGTTCTGCTGCCTCTCTTCGTGGTGCTGGTGCAAGAGTAATTGTTACTGAAGTTGATCCAATTTGTGCGCTTCAAGCTGCAATGGACGGTTTTGAAGTAAAGAAAATGAAAGATGCTGTTAAAGAAGCTGATATTGTTGTTACGGCAACAGGTAACAAAGACATTTTGACAAAAGAGCATTTCTTAAACATGAAAGATAAAGCTATCGTTTGTAATATCGGTCACTTCGACAACGAAATCGATATGGCGTGGTTGAATAAAACGTATGGCAAAACTAAAGTGGAAGTAAAACCTCAAGTAGATTTATATACTTTAGAAAACAACAATCAAGTTCTTGTTTTAGCAGAAGGACGTTTAGTAAATTTAGGTTGTGCAACAGGACACCCTTCTTTTGTAATGTCAACTTCATTCACAAACCAAGTATTGGCTCAATTAGAGCTTTATACAAACCGTGATGCTTACAAAAACGAAGTTTATACACTTCCTATGCACCTAGATGAAAAAGTTGCTCGTTTGCACCTTGCTAAATTAGGTATCGAATTGGAAGAACTTTCTAAAGACCAAGCTGATTATATCGGTGTAACTCCAGAAGGTCCTTATAAGCCTGTATATTACCGTTATTAATAGTGATTAGTTTTTAGTGATTAGTTATTAATTGCTCAAAATTCAATACTCTTGAAACCACTAGCATTTATTTGTTGGTGGTTTTTTTGTTGTAATAAAGTTTATAGATTGACTGAATTTAGCTAAATTGGGTCAATGGACTGACGGTATTTAGTTAAATTGAGTTTTATTATATTTCTAAATTCTAAGATTTGCACAAAACCACTTTTTTAACGAAATTGCAACCTAATATTTATAAAAAAAATAGTCTTTATTCATCATAGAAAATTTTATGTTACAAGAAAAAGTAAATTCACTACTTTCAGAGGTAGAAAAATTTGAAATTCAAAGTGTAGAGCAATTAGAAACATTTCGTTTAGATTTTATTAGCCGAAATAGCAAACTTTCTTCGCTTTTTGATGAATTTAAGACTGTTCCTGCTGAAGAAAAACGTAGTTTAGGACAGCTTATCAATGTTTTGAAACAAACGGCTGAATCAAAATTCCGTACCAAAAAACAGGAAATTGAAGAAGCACAAGATGCAACATTAGGAACAGATTTGGATATTACTTTACCTTCTGCATACGAATCGTTGGGAAGTTTGCACCCCGTTTCACAAGTTCGTGACGAAATTATCCAGATTTTTGAACGTATTGGTTTTAATCTTTCCGAAGGGCCTGAAATAGAATTGGATTGGTATAACTTCACAGCTCTTAATTTTCCTGAAAATCACCCTGCTAGAGATATGCAGGATACTTTTTTCATCGAAAAAGACCCAGATATTTTGCTCAGAACGCATACATCGCCTGTTCAGATTCGTGTCATGAAAAATGAAAAACCTCCTATTCGTACTTTGTCGGTGGGTAGAGTTTTCAGAAATGAAACGATTTCTTCTCGTTCGCATTGTATGTTTCATCAGATTGAAGGATTGTATGTCAATGAAGGAGTTAGTTTTGCACAATTAAAGCAAACACTTCTTTATTTTGCAAAAGAATTTTTCGGACAACATGCCAAAATTCGTGTTCGTCCTTCTTATTTTCCATTTACAGAACCAAGTGCAGAAGTTGATGTTTATCTAGGAACAAAAACAGAATCCGATTATCGTTTGACAAAAGGAACAGGTTGGTTAGAAATTTTGGGTTGTGGAATGGTTCACCCCAACGTTTTGGAAAATGTAAATATTGATTCTAAAAAATACAATGGTTTTGCTTTCGGAATGGGAATTGAAAGAATTGCACTTTTGCGTTATGATATTCCTGATATTAGAATGCTGTTTGAAAACGAAATGCGTTTTCTTCGTCAATTCTAAATGTAGCTTACGCTTTAGCGTGAGAAAAATGTACCGTACCTTTTAAGGTGCGAAAATCTACCTTGCCCTTGTTGGTGTCTCCACCAACGAGAGCATAAATTCAAATTTAAGAACTTCAAAAACTCAATATAAAATGCCATCATTCGAAACAGAAGGAACACTAATCAAAATATTTCCTACTAGTGTAAAATCAGAACGTTTTCAGTTAAGAGAATTTGTACTCAGTATAGAAGAGGGAAATTACCCACAAGAAATTATTTTTCAATTTTCACAAGATGATTGCGATAGATTAGACAAATTTAAAGAAGGAGAGAAAGTAAAAGTAAGTAGTTGGGTGCGTGGTAAAAAATGGCAACGTTCTCCTCAAGACGAACCTCGTTGGTTTAATAGTTTGGCTGCTCGTTCGATTGAACATTCTGACCCAATGATGAGTGATATGAATCAAGAGGTAAGTAATAATTATACTTCTAAAAATCATTCTAATTCCAATCCTTTTGGTGGTGAAATTCCACCTCCAACAGAAGATACTTCTTCAATGGCTGATGATGATTTGCCATTCTAATTTTTGATATAGTTTATTATTTTCAAATAAAACCCAAACCCTAAGGGTCTTCGAAGACTCTTAGGGTTTTTTAGAATTAATTTTATATATATATGCCTGAAATTATCACAAAAAATCGTATAGATTCTCTCTTTCAAAAAAAATCAAATGGCGTTTTGACCATTTATTTTACGGCTGGTTTTCCAAAACTAGAAGACACACGTCGTATTTTGGTAGAACTTGCAGAAGCAGGAACAGATTTAATAGAAATTGGAATGCCTTTTTCTGACCCAATAGCAGACGGAGAAACAATCCAATACAGCAATAAAATAGCTTTAGATAATGGAATGAGCATTAAAAAGATGTTCGAACAGTTAGAAGGAATCCGAAATGAAGAAGGGAAAGTAAAAGAAATACCTATTGTTTTGATGGGATATTTGAATCCTGTTTTGCAGTTTGGAATAGAAAATTTTTGTAAAAAATGTAGTGAAATAGGTATCGACGGACTTATTTTGCCAGATTTACCTCTTTTTGAATATGAACTAACTTACAAATCTGTTTTTGAAAAATACGGATTGCATACCATTTTCCTTATCACTCCTCAAACTTCAGAAGAGCGTATCAAAAAAATTGATGAACTAAGTAATGGTTTTGTCTATATGGTTTCTTCAAATAGCACGACAGGAAATACCAGTGCTAAAAGTTCAGAATCGTCTGAAAAACAAAGTGATTATTTCAAAAAAATAAAAACTTTACAACTCAAAAATCCAACTCAAATTGGTTTTGGAATTTCGGACAGAAGTTCTTTTAATCAAGCTACTGATTATGCGAATGGTGCAATTATCGGTTCGGCTTTTATTCGTCATTTGGAAAGTGGCAAAACGATTAAACAATTTGTAGATTCAATTAAATAAAATTTTATACCTACCAAAGCAGCAAATCTAACTAAGAGGCAAATAAAATTAGTTGAATTTTATTCTCTAATTTCTATTTCCTAACTCCCAATCTCTATAAAAAAAATGGAAAATAAAATTCTTGATGATAATTCTTTTGGAGCTACTGGCAAAGAAGAAAGAATGCGTAATAATATAGATAGAGCAAATTATGTTCTCTATTGTTTGTATGCTACAGGTGCATTTGTGGTACTAATTTTCTTAACAAATTTCTATTTTGTCTTTAATATTGATAACCAACAGGTTTTTACAGAAGATAATCCTGTTGTTTTAGCGCAGGTATTTTTGGGTTTATTTAGTGTAATTATTAGTATTACTGGGTTTGTTTTTTTCTTGATGTGGTTTAGAAGAGCATATAAAAATATTCAAATTATTGGTTACAAAACTCCTTATAAAGATGGCTGGGCTGTGGGTGGTTTCTTTGTACCATTTATCAATTTGTTTTATCCTTACGAAATAATGAAAACGATATGGCAAAAAATGCGTTTAACGGCTGAAGGAAACAACATAAAACATCATTTAGCAGGTGGAATCTATGGCTGGTGGTGGTTTTTTTGGTTGTTTAGTAACTCTATGGCAACTATTGCTTCCAAAACTACTGAGTTTGTAGAATTTACAGTTTATTTTTCAATTTTTACTAATATAATTGAAATGGGAGACGTTCTTATTTCTATTATCGTTATTTCAAGAATAAGAGATACAGAAAAAGAATTGAGAGAAGACGGAGGTTTTTAGAATAGTATGATTTCTATCATAGAATAAATTTAAAAAAAATAACGAACTTTGTGCGAGTCAATAGGTTACTTTGTAAACTAAGCTATTTGATTAATTAAATATCCACCAATATGAAAAAGATAAATAAATCTACACGTTCATTGAATAATGTAAGTATTTCAAAACTACTCTTTGTATTCTTAGTTTTGATAGTATTTACTTTTACATTTGGAATTATA
The DNA here is from genome assembly GCA_036846465.1 of Bernardetia sp. Classification (GTDB taxonomy): domain Bacteria; phylum Bacteroidota; class Bacteroidia; order Cytophagales; family Bernardetiaceae; genus Bernardetia. The sequence goes on along the minus strand of DAIUBX010000218.1, from coordinate 651 downwards.
GATGCAGAAGCACAATGTGCTATGTGCCGAGCAACTGTCGAAACCAACTATAATAACGGAGCAGGAGAAGCAAGTACACGCCTAAATTCAGGAATCTTGTATTTACTCTGCATGCCTTATTTACTTATTGGAACGGTTGCCTTTTTTTGGTATCGTAATAAAAAACAAAATGAACGAAATGGAAAACGAACGCTCAAAATCTCAAGCAATCCTGCAATGTAAATGCCCTAGATGTAGAAAAGGAGATGTTTTCGAAAATTCTGCTATGAGTCTAAACTTTGCCAAAACACATAGAAATTGTCTTGTTTGTAATCTGAAATTCGAACGAACAATGGGTTTTTGGTGGAGTGCCATGTATGTGAGTTATGCTTTTACGGTAGCTCATTTGATTACAGTTATGGTAGCTATAAATATTCTGACAGACCAACGTCCTGCTTTGTGGGTCTTTTTTACAGCTATTTTGGGTACTTTTATATTTTTTGTTCCTGCTTATTTTAGGTATTCAAGAACGCTTGTTTTATACTTTTTAGGAGGCGTAAAATATACTACTAACCCTAAAGTTTGGGAAGCAGAGGGGGAATAGGGCAAACGCACGAAATTTGTTTTTTATTTTTTCCCTATTATCAACGTCTTTTTATCTTCGATAAAGAC
>DAIUBX010000217.1:3965-5745 GCA_036846465.1 Bernardetia sp. | reverse complement strand
AGTTTACAACAAAAGACCTGTTAGATTTAAACAATGCTAAGAAAGTATTGGATAAAGAACATTATGGATTAGAAAAAATCAAACAACGTATTTTAGAATATTTAGCTGTGTTGAAACTCAAAAACTCGCTAGATAGTCCTATTTTGTGTCTTTATGGTCCTCCGGGGGTGGGTAAAACTTCACTAGGAAAATCTATTGCAAAGGCATTGGGTAGAAAATATATGCGTATTTCACTCGGTGGAATGCATGACGAATCTGAAATTAGAGGGCATCGTAAAACCTATATTGGTGCAATGCCTGGGAAAATAATGCAAAATATCAAAAAAGCAGGTTCTTCAAATCCTGTTTTTGTTTTGGATGAAATTGATAAAGTAAGTAGTGATTTTCGTGGCGATCCTTCTTCGGCTTTGTTGGAGGTTTTAGACCCAGAACAAAATGATACGTTTGTTGATAATTACTTAGAAACCGAATACGATTTGTCTAAAGTTCTCTTTATTGCTACGGCAAATTCTTTGGATACGATTCAGCCTGCGCTTCGTGATAGAATGGAAATTATTCAAGTTTCTGGTTATACAATTGAAGAAAAAATTGAAATCGCCAAGCAACATTTAATTTCAAAGCAAAGAACAGCGCACGGACTTCAAGCAAAAGATATTAGTTTGACAGTCGAAACTTTGCGTTTTGTGGTAGAGGGATATACAAGAGAATCAGGTGTCAGAAGTTTGGAAAGACAAATTGCTTCTATTTGTAGAAATGTTGCTAAATCAGTAGCGATGGAAGAAACGTATCAAAAGAAAATCACACCTAAAGAAGTAGAAAGAATACTAGGTAAACCCTCTTTTGATAAAGAACTTTTTGAAGAAAACGAAACGGTAGGTGTAGCAACAGGACTAGCTTGGACACAATACGGAGGTGAAATTTTGTCTATCGAAGTAAGTTTGAGTAAAGGAAAAGGACGAACTACTTTATCAGGTCGTTTGGGCGATGTCATGAAAGAATCTGTGGCTACTGCTCTTTCTTATTTGAAAGCGAATGCAGAAGAATGGAATATTGACCATCAACTTTTTGACCAATACGATTTGCATGTTCACGTTCCTGCTGGTGCAGTCCCAAAAGATGGTCCTTCGGCTGGTATTACAATGCTTACAGCTATGGTTTCAGCTTATTCTCGTAGAAGAGTCAAAAATCAACTTGCTATGACGGGTGAAATTACGCTACACGGAAAAGTACTTCCTGTTGGTGGAATTAAGGAAAAAATCTTAGCTGCCAAACGTGCAGGAATTACTGAAATTGTGATGAGCAAACGCAATCAGAAAGACATTGAGGAAATTGAAGAACATTATATCAAAGGTTTGAAATTTCATTTTGTAGAAAGAGCTGGAGAAGTTTTGAAACTCGCTTTAGTAAAAGAACAAGACAAAACAGCTAGACCTTTAGAAATACAAGATGTGAATCAAAAAGGAAAACCAGATAAATCAACTCAAAAAATTAGAGTAATTCCGACCACTCCACCAAAAGGAAAAAGTGGAAGTGTAGGAGTCTAAATGTAGCCGACACCTTCCAAGGTGTCGTAAAAAACAAACTTTATTTATACCGACACCTTGAAAGGTGTCGGCTACAAAAATATCATGAAAATAGTAATCATAGATTATAAAGCAGGAAATATTCGTTCTGTCGATTTTGCTTTGCAGCGTTTGGGAATTAATGCTGTTGTGAGTGCAGATAAAGAAATTTTGCGTTCTGCTGACAAAATTATTTTTCCAGGTGTGGGTCATGCAGA
>DAIUBX010000217.1:0-3955 GCA_036846465.1 Bernardetia sp. | reverse complement strand
GCAGAATCTGCTATGCAACACCTCAAAAATGCAGATTTAGATACTTTTATTCCTACATTAAAACAGCCAGTTTTGGGAATCTGTTTGGGAATGCAACTTTTATGTTCGCATACAGAGGAAGGAAACACAAAAGGATTAGGAATTTTTGATGTAAATGTAAAAGAATTTAAACCAACTAACTCAGCTGATAAAGTTCCTCACATGGGTTGGAATACAACAGAAAATCTAAAAGGGGAAATGTTTAATAGTAATTTGTTTTACAAAGCAAAAGAAAATAATTTATCTCCTCAATTTTATTTTGTGCATACGTATTACGCAGAACTTTGCAAAGATACCGTCGCAACTTGTGATTATATCTTGCCATTTTCGGCTGCCTTGCAGAAAGATAATTTTTATGCAGCACAATTTCACCCAGAAAAAAGTGCTGATGCTGGAGAAGAGCTTTTGAAGAATTTTTTGAGTATATAAAAATGGCTATAAACCTATGAATCATTGTATAAGTGTGTAAATTTGTCGTTTACACACTTTTTTTATCTGAAAACTTGTAACGTTATTTCAGGACTAGATAATTTATTGAAAATCAGTTTTTTAGTGTTTTTTTTGCTTGTTTTATTTCATTTCAAAACGTTTCAATCTGTTTTAGATTGATTTTAACGTAATTTTTGATTTGTTTTTTCTTTGATAATAATATTAGAATTTTTTATCAAAAAATCGGCTAATTTTCCTGCTTTCGATTCATTGAGTTTTTGCATAGTTTTTTCATCGTCTGTATAAAGCAACTCATGTACCCAATCTTGATTTTGTTCATTTTCATCATTAGATAATTTTATGAATACTCGTTTGTTTGCCATCGCTTCATTGGTAATTGCTACCGTTGTAGATACTCCGAAAAAGTGTTTGATTTCGCCATTTTGAATATTTCCATCAAGATTAGCAAAAATATGATAATAAAAAAGCTCTTCTTCTCCGTCTGGGTGAATTAGAGTGTGCATTTTGATAGATAAAAAAGTGCTTTTAAAAATTTCAGTCTTTCCTTTATGTATACAACCACTATAAGCATCTACGGTCTCCCCTTGTTCGTCTATTCGAATGATATTTTTGAGGATTACATCTGTAAAATTAGCTAAGTGATACATTTCATACACTCCTTTTACATTTCGAAAAGGTCTTTTGAGTACAAACTCTTCCTCATAAGTAGCTCCTTCTTCAAATTCATAGTCTTTTAACTGTTCATTCCAAGTTACTCTCAAAGATCCCAAATAAGATTCTAACAAACTAATTAACGGTTTTTGAACTGTAAAATTTTTGGTATCATTATAATGTTTGTTGAGCTGTGATGAAGAGGTAGCTGGAAGTTGTCTTTTATCTCTAATTTGTTTTTTATGATTTTCCAGTTTTTCAGAAATAAGAATATACGAATAATTCATTTCTGTTTTTAAAAAATCAATTGCTTTTCGATAGCGAATTAAATAATCTGACATACAATAAATTTAGAAGTGAGTAATTTATTTTTTTTGTAAGATAAAAATTGATTTTCAAAATTACACTTTAAATTTTGTTTTTTTATTACAAGTAGTTTGTTTTATGATATTTCATATCATTTCTTGAAATAAAACTAAATGTATTTTTTGTAAGTAGTAGAATAATTTTTTTATACTTTACAGCAAAAATTACAACTGAGATAATAAATACAAAAAAGCCTATTCAATTACAAAGATTGAATAGGCTTTTACTTTTAGAAAAAATAAACTTTAGTTTACTCTTGTTCTAAAACTGCATTAATTGCTTTATCAGCTTGAATAAAGTTACCAGCCTTTTTACCAGCTTCTAATTCTTTACCTGTTGATTTTAAGATTTCATATGCAGCTTTTGTATCCAAATCTGGGTTTAATGCTTTCATTACACCCAAAAGACCAGCTACATAAGGCGTTGCCATTGAAGTTCCGTTTAAGAATTTATATGTTCCTTTTGGATAGGTAGAAAAAATCTGAACACCAGGTGCTGCAATTCCCATTTCCATATCTTGTACGTGGTTAGAGAATGGCGCAATGCTCAAGTCAGGCGAAATAGCCGAAACAGTAATTACACCTTGTGCATTAGCTGGAGAAAAATCTTTTGCATTTTTGTTAGAATTTCCTGCTGCTACCACTACAATCGCACCTGCTGCATTTGCATATTTTACAGCTTCTGAATATGCTTTTTGATGGGAATCATTTGAAGGACCTCCCAAAGAAAGCGAAATTACATCTGCTCCTGCATCTGCTGCTTTAATAATTCCTGCCAAAACAGTTTCTTGCGAACCAAAACCAGCATCATTCAATACTTTAATACTAGAAACAGTTACAAATTCAGAGTTTGGAGAAAAAGAAGCGATTCCTTTTCCGTTGTTAGTTACTGCTGCAGCAATTCCTGCACAATGCGTTCCGTGTCCTAATTTATCATAATCACTTTTCTTTTCGATAGAAAGATAATTTGAAGTAATATCTTCATGGTCAGCTTCTACGCCTGTATCTAAAATAACAATTTTAGCTTTTTTCTTAGGTTTTTGTTCTTTTAAAGAAGCATACATTTGAGCTACACCCATTTTCTCAAATCCCCAAAGGTCTTTCAAATTAGGATCATTGATTCCAAAAGAAGGTTTGTTTGGAGCTACATCAAACGAAGTAGTAGGATTTGTTGGAAGTTCTAAAATTTCGTTATTTTCTAGATAATCTACTGCACCCGAATTTTGAAGTTCGTCGATGATTGCATCAATATTCTTTAATTGGAAAGTAGGTATATCTAAAACATAGTATTCTTCTAATTCAGAATATTCATTGTGCTGTAAATCTGGAAATGCTCTACGCATAGAGATAGTGTATTTTTCCAAAATTGGAATAATAGCATCTTTATTAGACATATTTAAGTCTAAAAGAAGTTCTCCATTTGCATCAAGATTAGAAGTAAATATTTCTTTGTCGCCAATGATTTTATCGCCAATAATTTCACTTGATTCTGTTCCACAAGTAAAACCATTTTCGAAAGCATTTACAACAGCTTCTCTTCCATAATCAAAAAAGAATAATTTTAGTCCTGCAATAACAGCAAAAATAGTAAAATAAAGTACTTTCGGACGAGGCGCAAAACGGTTAAAAATAAGAATGACAATAGTAAGAATTGCCAAATCGGGAGCTAGAACGCCCAAAAGGTCATACATTACGCCACCCTCATTAAAAAATAACGAGAGAACATAGAGGAGTGAAGAAACAAGAAAACTGTTTCTTGCAAAACCTGCTGCGTGTTGGCGTTCTTTCAAGAAGAAATAAACGGCTGCTGAGAGCAGAAGTCCACCATACGCTAAAGGATATAAGAAATTTTCCATAGATTTAGAGTTGATTTATTTTTAAAATGAGAATTGATTACAAATTGAGGATAGTTGATGGTTCGAAAACTGTCAGAATAAATACATTTATAGCTTAATTGTGTATCAAAATACGATTTATTTTAGCTATTACAAAATGCCTACGCTGGTTTAACGGATTTTATGTTCATAAAGTTTATGTTTTTGCTTGATACTGTTTTTTGGTTTTGGTGATGCTGGTTATTATGTCAATATTCTGTGGGTTCTGATTCTACTGAAAATCTGTAATACAAGAAAGATTCCAAGAAGAAAATGTGCAAATACCTATAAAAAAGAAAAATCAGACAATCTTTGGACTGTCTGATTTTTCTTTTTTATCTAAAAATCTGTTACCTTATTTTTATTAACTATTGAATAATTAATTGTTTTGTATAAACTTTTCCTTCTGAGATAATCTGAACCACATAAACTCCAGCACTTATTTTTGGAATGTTTATATTCATGATTCTCTCATTCACAGCAATTTCTTGACTATGAATTATTCTACCTAATCCATCTACCAAAGTAAGTGTAGTTTTTTGGTTAGTTGTAGTAGCAAATTCTACTTTGAAAGAA
>DAIUBX010000216.1:0-5745 GCA_036846465.1 Bernardetia sp. | reverse complement strand
GCTGTATGAAATGTAGCAAGCTCATATTTAGGAACTACAATTCTTATAGGCATACCCTCTTTATAGATAATTTTTTCTACTGGAGAGTTTATATTCGCTAAATTGAACAACTCTTTTAGGTGTTTATTCATCAAAACATTACTAAGCATTGGTAATACATAGCTTCTATTATTGAACATTTGACTTGCTCTATATTTATCAATTATAGCTAGAGCGTTATCATTAAGAGCAATCGTCAACTTTTTTTTATATTGTTTTTTATCTTCATAAAAAGTCATTATTTCCAACCCATTTTCATTGACAGAAAGTTGGTCATATGTTAAGTTTTTCACCTCTGAATAACGTCTACCTGTATAACAACTAAACAAGTAACAGTCTTTAGTGTGCTCTAGGTGTAAATCTGTTTGTAGATTTTCTATTTCTTCTAATTCTCTTTCTTCTAGATAAATTGTTTGTGTTTCTACTTTTTTTGATTTGATCTCCTTGTAAAAAGGATTGACTTTTACATTGTGTATCCTTTCGCAAAAATCAAAAAAATGTTTTAAGCTTTGATTTCGTTTTGCTATTGTATTAGGATGGTTTTCTATATCATAGATTAAAAATTCCATGAAATCAGTGTGACGAATTGCATCAAATGTTTCAAAAGAGAGTTTTATTTTACGATGTTTTTCATAGAGAGCAAATCTATTTCTCAGCGCAATGTAAGTGCTTCTTGTGTTTTTTGCTTTTCCTTCGATTATCTTTTGCCTGTTAAGGAGATCAAAATAGTAGCCCATGTTTTGATTTTCTGTATCTTCTTTTTTCTTAGGCTTAATAGCTTGCTTAAGTTGTTGTTTTGTTGGTATAACTCCTGTCGTTTTATAACGCTTGTATTCAGCAACTACATTCCTGCAATAATTATCTAATATAGTATTCGTTTCAAGTTGAAATGGGTGTTTTCTATTTACCCTCTTTTTGTTTTTATCAAAATGCTCAGGTAGGCAACTCTCTCCTGTATACATACGAAGCCTCTCACCAGAAAACGAAAAGTCTAACATTAACTTGCAACGCCCATCAGCAAGTGGGGGGGTAAGAGCTAAGTAGATATTAGCTTCATTAATTTGATTTTTATTCAAAGTGTCAATTTTTTGGTTTGGTGTCTTTTTAAGTGTCAAAACTTATACATATATAATGCTTTTTGTGTGTATAAGTGGTTGCTAAATTACTAAAAAAGCCCTTTTAAACCAATTTTATACACATAAAATGTTTTTTATGTGTATAAGTTGATTGATATTAGTATTCCCCCAAGGAATAGTAACCGAATTCATTTTCTTGACTCCGTAATCAATTACTTTTGTTTGATAAGCTGTTTTTACTTTTTTGATTTTTCCATTTTCACGAATCATTCCTCCATCTCCTGCATTTTCTATCATCGTGATTGCAGTTCCTTGAGAAACTCCTCCCAAACCCATAAAAGCAAGTTCTAAATGTGTAGCAGTAGGTAATTCATCTTTTAAAAATTTAGCTAAACAGTCCGATGGAACAACATCAAAACCTACTCCTGACATAATCATAACTCCTGCTTCTTTGGCTGCCTCGTCTTGTGTTTTGGCATATTCAAAAACTTCAATTTCTCCTGTAATGTCTAAATAATGTGTTTTTGTTGCAATACAAGCTGGAATAAATTCTTTGACTGTCTGTGTAAAAGGACCCGCACAGTTGAGTAAAATATCGACATTTTGCAGCGCAAGTTTGACAGCCGTTTTATCTTTAGCTTCGAAAGTAAGCCATTTTAGACCTAATTTATCAGCCAAAGCTTTTGTTTTTTCTACATTTCTTCCTGCTAAGATCGGTTTAAGTCCATTTTTGATAGCTAATTCTGCGATAAGTTCGCCTGTGTAGCCGTAAGCACCGTATATGAGAAAGTTTGATTTCATGGCTATTTGTGTGTCAAAGTCTTGAGGGCTATTCAGAGTGTATTTTAAATCTTGATAGTATAATTTTAGTAAAAAATCATTTCCAAATGTATAAAAAAATAACCTAGAAACAGCATTAAAACAAAGAATTTATTTTTATCTCAATTTAATAAAAACTAATACGCTTCATAAGCTGCATGTGCTTTACTATCTTGATTTACAGCCTTCACTTCTCCACTAATTGCTACAAAAATTTGATTTTTTTCAATAAAATGACGCTTTTCAAAAAGCTCTGATAAAAGAATTTTACCAATAATGTAATTTTCGTTTTCTGTCAAAACTTCTTTAAAATCAATATTTTGAAGTAATTCCTCTTTACTCAAATCATTTGGAAAACGCAAATAAATTTCTGCAACGGCATTTTGAGTAGGCAAATTTTGTTTGTTTTTATTCATTTTGCGATATTCATACCGATATTCATAACGCAAAGCCGAAATATCTGAAAGCACAGCCGAACCTGTTGGGTGTCCTCCAGCTCCTTTTCCAATAAAAGTTTGTTTGTCTGAAAAAGCTGCTTCTATCAAAACAGCATTATTTTCATTTTCTACATTATACAACGGGTTTTCGGCATCAATGAAAGTAGGCAAAACGTACAATAAAAGTTCATTACTTGTTCCAATTCTTGAAATATTGGCTACTAACTTTACTTTGAAATTTGTAGTAATTTGGTTGTTTGAATCTTTTTTAGTGTAAGTTGCAGCAAACTCAATATCTTCTTTTTTGAGATTATTAATTCCAATTCTCAAAACGTCGTCAGGATTTACAAAAATTCCATACGCTTGTACAGCCAAAAGACAAAGTTTGTAGGTTGGGTCAAAACCTGCTACATCAAGCGTTGGGTCAGCTTCTGCAAAACCTAACTCTTGTGCTTGTTTTAAGGCTACCTCGTAAGTCAGATTTTCGTTAGCTATTTTTGATAAAATATAATTTGATGAACCATTAAAAATTCCACTTACAGAATACAAAAGTTCGTTATCATAATATTCTGCCAACGTTCTGACAATCGGAATGCTTCCACAAGCTGCAGCTTCATACAAAAGTGAAGTTCCTGTTTCTTTTTGGATTTTGACTAATTCTTCTAAATGCAGGGCTAACATTTTTTTGTTTGCCGTAACTACATTTTTACCTGCTAAAAGTGCTTTTTTTACGATTTGATAGGCTTCTTCTGCATCAGAGATAAGCTCAACGACAAGATTTATTTCTTCATTTTCTAAAATCTCATTTTTATCAAATGTAAAATAAGATGAATCTATTTCACGCTTTTTAGTGGGGTCTTTCACACAAATTTTCAAAATGTGTGCTTCAAATCCTGTATTTTCGGTATTGTTTTGAAGAATATCGTAAAGTCCTTTTCCAACACAACCAAAACCAAATAAGCCAATTTTTACTGTTTTTTTCATAATTTTATTGTATATCGCTCGTGAGACACGAGCAATGGTAGGATATTTTGTTTATAAAATCTACTTTTTATTTATTGCAAAACTTTCCGTTGCTCGTGTCCCACGAGCGACTTGTCCATCAATTATTTTACCTAATTTTTCTCCTTCCAACAAGAAGCCATCGTGTCCGTAAGGAGATTTTATTTCAAAATAAGTAGAAGTAGGAATATATTTTGCCAAAAATTGCTGGTCTTCTGAAGGAAATAAAACATCGTTTGTAATGCTTACCACAATCGTTTTTGCTTTAATTTGTGCAAGAGCATTTTCAACTCCTCCTCTATTTCTGCCCACGTCGTGCGAATCCATTGCCTTCGAAAGATTGTAATACGCAAAGGCATCAAAACGCTGTGCTAACTTTTCACCTTGATAAATTTGATAAGATTCTGAACTAAAATTTTGTGTTCTTTCATCGTCATTTGTTTGTGTAAGATTGTAGGCTTCATAATTTCGATAGGATAAAAGAGCAATACTTCTCGCCACTTTCATTCCATTTATTCCTGCTTTTTTATCGTTTGTTTTCCAAGTAACATCATTTTCTATTGCTTGGCGTTGCGAAGAATTAAAGGCAATTCCCCACGCTGAATGTTTTGCATTGGTAGCAATGAGAGCCAAATTTTCGATGAGATATGGTTCTTTTATTGCCCATTCCATTGCTTGTTGTCCTCCCATAGAACCTCCGATACAAAGCCAAATTTTTTCAAAACCTAATTTTGATTGTAATTCTTTTCGAAGCAAATCTATTCCATTTACAATATCACGAATGGTGAAAAATGGAAACTGATGATAAAATGGCTGTCCTGCATTTTCTGCTTTGGGATTTTCAGAAAGTGCGTTTGTAGAACCATAACACGAACCCAAAATATTTACACAAACAATAAAATGAGTTTCAGGATTTATAGTTTTGTTTTCGCCTACCAAAACGTCCCACCATTCCAACGGATTACTATTTGCAGTCAAGGCATGACAAATCCAAACGACATTATTTTTTTTGTCATTGAGCTTTCCAAAAGTATGATAAGCCAAACGGAGAGAAGGCAAAGATTGCCCACTTTCAAGAGTAAATTCAGAATCAGAATCAAAATAATTTAGCATAGAATAGTTTTAGTAGGTTAAAAGTAGGTCAAAGGCTTGCCTTTGACTTGTCATATAGTATTTTTTTTTGCAAAAATACTGGGTGCATAACAAATTGTCGCTCGTGGGGACACGAGCCACGGAAAGTTAGTTTTTATTTCTATTAATGATTTTATCAATAACAATAAAAAAATAATTTAATTTTTAATTGTAAATTAAAAAAATCTACCGTTGCTCGTGTCCCCACGAGCATCATAGCTTGGCTCTAACTAAAAACATTACTGCGACACCCGAAGAGCAGCGTAGCTAATTTGTTATACACCCAAAATACTAATACACTGATGTTACACAATGATAAAATTTCTTGCATAAATGAACGAAACCCACGATTTTAATTGTGGGAAAACAAGCACAGAATAGTAAACTTTTTCGTTTTTTGACTACGTAACATCAGTAATACAGTCAAAGGCAAGCCTTTAACCTACAAATACACTATTTTTTATAAAGGAAGAATTTTTTATTGCAAAATCAATGCAGCAGCCGTTAGATGTGTAGTTTCATCAATCAAAATTGCTCCTCCGTTTGTTCTTAATTCTTGATACGAATCAAAAACTAAAGGCGATGCTGTTTTGATTTCTAACTTTCCAATTTCATTTAATTGAATCGTTTCTACATTTTCTTCTTTTTCTAATGTATTGATATTGAGTTTATAGTCTATTTTTTTGATTACACAACGGACAGTTCGGCTATTGTGTTGTAATAAATATTTTCCACCTAATTGTAACGATTTATTATCTAACCAGCAAAAAAGACTTTCTATATTTTGTGTAACTGTCGGAGCGTTTTTTTCTCCCACAATCATATCTCCTCTACTAATATCAATCTCATCTTCAAGATGCAAAACGACACTTTGCCCAGCCGAAACTTCTTGTACTTCTTTTAAGTTATGTTCAATCGCTTTAATTTTGGTACGAATTCCAGAAGGTTGTATCAAAACAGTATCGCCTTTTTTGAAAATTCCACTACTCACTTTTCCAGCATATCCTCTATAATCGTGATATTCTTCACTTTGAGGACGCAAAACATATTGAACAGACAAACGAGGATGAGTAAGATTTTCGTTTTGTTTGATTTCTACATTTTCAAGAAACTCTAGTAATGTATCGCCTTGATACCAGTTCATTTCTAAAGAATTTCTATCCACAATATTTTCGCCACTTAGTGCCGAAATAGGAATAAAATCAACTTTTGAAATTCCTAACGATTCTTGTATGGCTTGA
>DAIUBX010000215.1:2641-5751 GCA_036846465.1 Bernardetia sp. | reverse complement strand
AATTGTCGGTCTTGCTGATAGTGCCGTCAAGGAAAGTGAGCAGCGTGTCGAATCTGCAGTCAAACAATTAGGATTTCGCATTCCTCGCCAAAAAGTAGTAGTCAATCTTGCTCCTGCTGATGTTCGAAAAGAAGGTTCTGCTTATGATTTACCGATTGCACTCGGTTTGCTTGTCGCTTCCGACCAAATTACTGCTCCTAATTTTGATAAATATATAGTTTTGGGCGAACTTGCTCTTGATGGAAAATTGCGTCCCATTCGTGGTGTTCTTTCTATTGCTATCGAAGCTAGAAAACAGGGTTTTAAGGGCTTTGTCTTGCCTAAAGAAAATGCTAGAGAAGCAGCTATCGTTAATAATTTGGATATTATTCCTGTTGAAAGTTTAGAAGAAGCTGTTGGTTTTTTTGAAGATGAATTAAATATCGAACCTCTAAAAATAGATACAAGAGAAATTTTTAGCCAACAAAGAAACGAGTACGAAGCCGATTTTGCAGACGTACAAGGACAAGAAAATATCAAAAGGGCTTTAGAAATTGCAGCAGCAGGAGGACATAACGTAATTATGATTGGCCCTCCGGGGGCAGGAAAAACAATGCTTGCCAAACGTTTGTCTTCTATTTTACCTCCTCTTACTTTACATGAAGCCTTAGAAACGACCAAAATCCATTCTGTTTCTGGACATTTGGGAGAAAATGCTGCGCTTGTTGCTACTCGTCCCTACCGTTCGCCTCATCATACCATTAGTGATGTCGCTTTGGTGGGTGGTGGTGGAAATCCTCAACCGGGTGAAATTTCATTAGCTCATAATGGCGTTTTATTTTTAGATGAATTGCCTGAATACAAACGCAGCGTTTTGGAAGTATTGCGTCAGCCTTTAGAAGATAGAAAAGTTACTATTTCAAGAGCTAAAGTTTCAGTAGAATTTCCTTGTAATTTTATGCTTATTGCTAGTATGAATCCTTGTCCATGTGGATATTACAACCACCCAGAGAAAGAATGTGTCTGTGGAACGGGCATTGTTCATCGATATTTGAACAAAATTAGTGGTCCATTATTAGACAGAATTGATTTACATGTGGAGGTAACTCCAGTTTCTTTCGACGAAATGACAGCAAATAGAAAGGCAGAAAGTAGTGAAGAAATACGAAATCGTGTTATCAAGGCAAGAAAAGTACAAGAAGAACGCTTTAAAGTGATAGATTCTGTTCACTCAAATGCTATGATGCCTTCTCAAATGGTAAAAAAGATTTGTAAGATAGATGAAACGAGCAAAATCCTCTTAAAAAATGCAATGGAAAGATTAGGACTTTCGGCAAGAGCGTATGACCGTATTTTAAAAGTAGCCAGAACTATTGCAGATCTTCAAAATAGCTCAACTATACAGACTGCACACATTGCAGAGGCTATTCAGTTCAGAAGTTTAGATAGAAGTGATTGGGTTTCATAACTTTTACACACATTTTACTGCTGTATTAAGTAAAGATGAAATCTAAAATTCAAACTGACCAACGGTCATTTTATTTACTATACGTATAAGATTTAAAAATGTTTGCTTAAAAAAGTAGATTTTTAGAGCCTTTTTTTGGTTGTTATGTAAGAATTAAGTGAAGATTACAGTTTCAGAATAAAGTATAAATTACATCGCTCATAGTAAGGTCAGATTCTATAAAAAGGCAAAAATACAGAATTTATTTTGGCAAAATAGCCTTTTTACTTTAGTGTCAAAAAGACAATGTACTGTAAAACAAATAGTTATAATTTGGATAAGTGAATAAGAAGGACTTACCTTTGCATCTGTTCACCATCAACCGTATATATGAGATATGTCAAAATAGTTACTTTATCAATTTTTGTTTTATTCATTACATCATTTAATTCGTCTTCTAACAGTCCAGTCACTCAACCGACTATCAGTTTAGAAGAAGGTGATGAGTTATCAGAAAATGAAGTAAAAACCCATTATACATGGGATAGTCTTATCACTCGCATCAAAAGCAGAGAAGGACTTATGTTAGAGCCTTATAATTGTGCAGCAGGTTATCAAACTATCGGATATGGTCATTTGATTACCGAAAGAGATAGCGCACTTTTAGGAGGCATCACCGAAAAACAAGCAGATTCTTTGCTTCGTCATGATTTGAATTACTCAAAAAGATGGGTAAAGAAAAATTTGAAGCTAAAAGGAACAAAGCTAATAGCAATTACAAATTTTTGTTTTGCTTTCGGAACTTCCAAACTTTATCATAGTACGTTGTATAAAAAAATACAAAATAAGGAAAAGATAGATGAGGAAATCTTGCGTTGGGTGAATATCGGTGGTTCGCCAAATCCCAACTTGCAAGAAGAGCGTGAATTTGAATTGTGGCTTTATACAGTTAATGATAAAAAAGCAACTTCAAGTAAAAATTTGAGTCAGACTTCTGTTTTAGAATCTAATGTCTATAACAATGAGAATAGTCAGCTTGAAAAAATGCTCAACTAATAACACACAAAGTTAAATACTTCCAAAACCTATTTACTCTAAATAATAGGTTATTATAATCTAAAAAACCATTTATCTAAAGTTCAATACTTTTTGATAAATGGTTTTTCTTATTGTCTGATAGTTCTATTTATTTTTCTATTATTATTTTGTGAGAATATTCTTGTTTGTCTGTAATAATTCTGAGTAGATACGTTCCTTGTGAAAGATAAGATAAAGACAATGATAGCTCATCTTTAGATGAGTTTTCTACACTTTTGATTTTATACTCTTCTATAAACCTCCCTATTCTATCATAAATCAAAATAGTTGTATTGGCTTTGATTGGCTCTTCAAAACGAATCATAAGTTTTCCGTTGGTAGGATTAGGATAAATGAGAGGAGTAAAATTTTTAATTTCATCGTCCTCTAAATTCTTATTTGAGTCATCTGAGTTTGTAGTAATATTTTCTGAACTTGTAATGGCAAGAATAAGCGCATCACTACTTCCCTTTGTAGAAAGACTTTTTCCATTGATGGACAAAGAATAACTTTCTGAACGTCCTACTAAAGCAAGTCTTCCATCTTTTGAGCTATTTAATCCATAAAAAGCATCATTTCCATCTCCTCCAACTTGGTAGGCTTCCTT
>DAIUBX010000215.1:0-2631 GCA_036846465.1 Bernardetia sp. | reverse complement strand
CCTCTGTATCATAAAGAGCTACAAAACTATCCCAACCACCATTAGAATAAAGGGTTTTTGAACCAAAATTCGTCTTTCCTTCAAAAATTCCTGCAATATAAATTTCATCTTTTTCAGTAATTGTAAGCGCATGAGCTACATCCCAACCTGTTCCTCCTGCTAACCTAAACCAAATTAAATTCCCTTCTTTGTCATATTTTGTAAGTAAAATATCTGATTTTCCAACTGTATAAATAGCCGTTCCATCAAGTGTTGAGCCTGATTCTATTCTTCCAGTCATGTAAATATTTCCTTTCGAATCTGTATCAACTGCCCAAGCGTGATTATATTCTGATTGACCTCCAAAATCTCTTATCCATTTTCCATTTAGTTCTGTATCAAAGGCAACCAAAAAACCATTTGTAGAATAAGAATTTGTTCCCATTTCTTTTCCAAAGAGCTTCACTTTTCCTTTACATATTCCTGTGAAATAGACATTATTTTTATCGACAGTAATTCCATAACCTGTATCATTTACTAATCTGCCCCCTGCATATTTCATTGTTTGGTAGCGTCCATCAGTAGTGTATTTTGCTACAAACATATCTAAACCATCAGTTTCTAAAAACTCATTTTGATAATCCTTTTTTACGTACAAAGCTCCTGTAACAAAAATGTTATCATTTTCATCACAAGCAATTCCTCTTCCTTCACTTCCTTGCTTTCTAATTTCGTGATTATCTAATTCTCTTGCCCAATGAAAAACACCGTCGGAGTTATATTGAGCAACAAATATAGATGAAAAACCAGTTGAATTAGTCAATACTTGAACATCAAAATCAACAGAATGACTAAAATGCCCTGTAATACAAACTTCGTCTTTAGAATTAATTGCGATTCCATAACCAATATCACTTCCTATTCCTCCAGCTCGTTTTGCCCAAACTAACTTTCCTTTAGTATCATATTTTGCCAAGAAAATATCTTTTCCTCCTTTACTTTTTAAAGTCGTTTTTTTATCATTTAATGTAATTTCTCCCTCAAAAGCTCCTATTACATATACATTTCCTTTTGAATCAAAGGCTGTTGCATTAGCAGATTCTGAATTTTGTCCTCCTTCTCTAAGTGTAAAATCCCAATTTTGGGCATACAGGTCTTGAGATAATAAGCTCACAAGAAAAATGACAGAAAATAGACAGGCTTTTTTTAAGGTTACTTCGATAGCTTTTGGGTATTTTTTCATAGAAATTGAATTTTAGAGTTTAATATTAATTTTAATTTTATAAAACACAATATATAGACTTTACGTACAAAAGTAGCATTTTGGTTGTCTTATTTATATTAAAAACTCCAATAATAATTTATAGCAATCCAAAAATTATTTCGCAAAAACTCTTCGCCCAATGAACCAACACGATAATCTATTCCTATTTCTACTTTATTTTTGTCTGTAAAAGCATATCCCAAAAAAGGAATAAGCCTAACTTCGTTACTCCATTTTTCGTCTTGTAAAGAAATTAGATATTCATTATTTACTTTTAAATAAAATTCTTTCGGATTGAGCTTATTTCCCTGCAAAGGTCTATCAAAAGCAAGACGATAACGTCCTCTAAATTCTGATTTTTGATTGGGTCTGAAAGTTTGGTCAGTAACAAAACGATGCGACAAAGCGACATTATTGTATTTTTTTGAAATAATAAATTGTTGAAATAATCGGTTGTGTTGTTCCTTATTTCTAAATCTAGTCAAATATCCTACTGTTAGCGATGTATTTAATCCTATTTTTCGATTTGCTAGAACAGAAATATCAGTCAAAATATAATTCCTATCTTCTTGAAACGTATCAGAATTAGCAAATTCCCCTTTATAAATCGAAAAACGAGATTGAACATTCAAACTCACTTTCCATTTTGGGTTTATCTTTTTTGTGAGTGTGAATGAAAGAAGAATTCCAATTTGATAGATAGATTGAGCAAAAGAAAAAACAGGGATTACAAAAAATAAACACACAAATAAAATTAGACTTCTTATTATCACGTTTTTTACTATTCTGATTCAATATTCTAAATGATCTGTATTTCTAAAATCTAACTCTACTTTACCTTCTAACTCTCCTTTTTCTGAAAATAAATATTCATAAAATTCGATTGTAGATTCTGTTTGTCCCTTCACTACAATTTCATATTTAATAGTTAGGTTTTCGGTATTAGTTCTAAAATTAAGCAAATCTGTTTCTTTTCCACTATATTGAATTTGAATTTTTTTAATTTTATGTTTTTCAAAATCACTATTCAACTTTTCATTGATTTTTTTTTGTGTATCTTCATTTATTTGATGCCAAGTTATCTCTACTTCTATATCTTCTATTTTTCCCAAACTATCAAATTCTATACTGCACATTGTTCCATTTGAAATTACTTTGGCTTCAAATGTTTTTTTAATGTAGTCTTTTTCAACAAACCATTTTATTTTTGAGGAAAAATACAACGAATCTATAAATTTTTGTGCAGGTAGTGGAGCATCTTCTTTTGCTATTCGCTCCTCTATTTCTATTTTGGATTGTGCATAAGAACACAAGGGAAAAATAAAAAATAGTACTACGATTAAAATTACTTTCATTTTTATATATTTTTTATTGGCTAATACTAACTT
>DAIUBX010000214.1:0-5762 GCA_036846465.1 Bernardetia sp. | reverse complement strand
TTCCATTCCTTTTTCCATTCCTTTTTTAATTCCTTTTTTAATTCCTTTTTCTAGCCCCTTCTGTTCTCCTCTTGATTCAGCTTCTATTAGTTTTGTTTCTTCTACACTTTTAGCTATTCGAAACTCTTTTTGTTCACGTTTATATCTTATTTTATCATCTTCTGAAAGTTGTTCATAAAGTAGTTTTTTTTTAGCTTGGTCAAGCCCTTTTGCTGTAAAACTTTCTTTTACTTCACTATTTTTCAAGAAATAAATCCATTCATCAAGTGTGTTTTTAGCTACTTCATCAAAATTATTAATTTTTAAAATATAATATTTTGGAAAAATATCAGCCACTGTTTGAGCAGAATATCTCTTTTTTTGTTCAGAAGTAGGCAATAATACATCATTTTTATGAATTCCTATAAAATTGCCTTTGTATTCATAAACATAATCATCTCCTTGCCCTAAACCAAAATATACAATATTGATAGAAAATATCTTACGAATTGTTCCATAGACTTCTCCTTCTTTTATATATTCTGTTGCTAAAGTAGAAACTCCGTACAACATTCGATGAAAATAATCGACTTCTGAATCATTCTGAACTTCTACTAACATGAGTTCGCCCTTTGCAGAGCGAACTAAAATATCAACTCTATTTGATTTATCATAGCGTTCTTCTTTATTCCCTTCACTTTCCAAAATACTCTCAATAGTTACATCAAATCGTAAAAGTTCAGATAAAAAACCTTCTAAAATACCGTAATTCGCCTTATGACGAAGTATTTTTTTCATTGCCCAATCAAAACGAATTAATTTAGTAGCCATAGTTTAATAAATTTAGAAGTCAGATTTGAGAAGTTAGAAGTAAAAACCAGTATCAAAAAAATAAAATTCGTAATTCTAATACTACTTTTCTTTAAAAATAATACGAATCGGCACACCTTCAAAACCAAAATGCTCACGAATTTTATTTTCTAAAAATCGCTTATACGACTCGTGTACATGTTGAGGATAATTGGTAAAGAAAGCAAACAGAGGCGCACTTCCTACAAGCTGCGTAACGTATTTGATATTGATATTTTTTCCACGATGAACAGGTGGTGGTGTTTTTTTAATATCTGGTATCAATATATTATTGAGTTTTGAAGTAGAAACTTTCTGACTTCTTGCTTCATAAACTTCAATCGCTTTTTCTATACTTTGAAAAACTCGCTGCTTCGTTATCATAGAAGTAAAAATAATTGGAATCCAATTCGCAGAACCCAATCTTTGTTGCATGTCTAATGTATATTCATGAGACGTTTTGGAATCTTTTTCTACCAAATCCCATTTATTAGCAATCAAAACGACTCCTTTATGTCTTTCAACTGCCAAACGTATCAATGTTAAATCTTGTGATTCTAGTTTTTGAGTAGCATCAATCATAATAATACAGACATCACAATCATCTAAAGCCTTCAAAGAGCGCATAACCGAATAAAATTCAATATTTTCTTTTACTTTTGCTTTTCTTCGCATTCCTGCCGTATCAGTCAGAATAAATTCTTTTCCATAGGCTTTGTAATGCGTATCGATAGAATCTCTAGTCGTTCCAGAAATATCTGAAACGATGGTTCTTTCTTCTCCCAAAAGGATATTCAAAAAAGAAGATTTGCCGACATTTGGACGACCCAAAATAGCAATTTTTGGCAATCCTTCATTTGGATTTTCTTCTCCTACTTGTTCAAAATGCTTGACTACTTCGTCTAACAAATCTCCTGTTCCTGTTCCTGTTTGAGAAGAAACACAAAATACTTCACCTATTCCTAAATTATAAAATTCAGACGAACTCGTTCTGTGTTCAAAACTTTCTACTTTATTAGCTACCAAATAAAGAGGTTTTTTAGAGCGTCTAAGTACTTTTACAAATTCTTCATCAAGAGGACTAATTCCGACGTGCGTATCGACCATGAACAAAATTACACTGGCTTCTTCCATTGCAATTTCTACTTGTTCACGAATTGCTTTTTCAAAAACATCTTCCGAACCAACTACATATCCACCTGTATCGATGACCGTAAAAAATTTGCCGTTCCATTCACTTTGTCCGTAATGTCTATCTCTAGTAACGCCACTCTCATCGTGCATGATGGCTTTGCGTTCTTCAACTAAACGATTAAAAAGAGTAGATTTACCGACATTTGGTCGTCCTACAATAGCTACAATATTTGACATAATTTATTTTATTAAGGAAAGATTATTCCCTATTTTTACCCAAAACCAAACATTGGTTTTTACTTTTTCTATTAATCTACAAAATTACATAACTCTTTTGGACTTCTAAAATTGATTTCTCTTTATTGCTCCATTTTGTGGGCTAGTTTACTGATTTTTATTAAAAACTTATTTTTTGATTAAAACAAACTCAAAACTTCGAATTGATAATTTTTTTTTTGTAAATTGAAGAAACTAAAAAGTCACACAAACTTCAATTAAAAAATAAATCCATGGTACAAGCTATCACGACTAGCCAAAAGAAAATCTATGAGGATAGAAGCAAGACAATAGGAATTTTTGCTGTCCCAGAATTTGAGTATTATTATGTGTATAGTCAAAACCACTTGCGAATAGAAGAATACAAAGAAGCCTATACACAGCTTTTAGAAATAGCAGGAACAAAATATCATTTTAATAAACTGGTTCTGTCGTTGGGTAATCTTGTTTCTACGCCACTGATGGGGAGAGCTTGGTTTGCAGCTCATTTTTCGCCTATTTTTTATAAAAAAGTGAATAAAGATTTGACAGCAGCTGTTATCAAACCTCAAAATAAATTTGAAGCCGTTACGATTGATATTATTTCGGGTTCTTTGCCCAAAATGGGTATTAATGTCAGAACACAATTTTTTGACGACGAACAAAACGCAATAAAATGGATAGAAAATCCTATATTTGAATAATTTTGTAACAAGAAACTCTATAAAATTATTTCAATGAAAAGATACTCTCCTTATATTAGTGCTGGTTTGGTGATTGCAATGTTTTATGTGTTGTATCAAATCAAACAAGTAAGCACAATGCCCAAATTTGCAGAGGCACTTCATAATACTACTCTATTTTTGTTATTTACTATTTCTGGACTGATTGCTCTTGGGCTTAGTTTGAGTGGCTTTAAAAGTTTAGATGATGGCTTGAAGTATGTTTCTTATTTTGGCTTTTTTGGTTCTATTCTAATCGTTTTGGGAGTGTGGCTTTTTCCTTTTTTTGTGTAGCTTTAGGGGTGTGGGGCGAGAGAATGGGATTTGGGAAATGGGGATTAGAAAAATTACAAATTATTATGAACTTAATTATCTTGTCTTTTCAACTACTTGTATTGGTCTTTAACTGATAATGGTAACTGATGACTGATAACTGAAAAACTGATTACTAATTTTTATGGAGGATTTGAATTTATTTTGGGGAAAAGTATTAAAGTTAATGGAGGACGACCAGCTTTCTTGGTTTGTCTATGGATTAATCATTGTTTTTGTTGGTCTTTTAATTGCTCTCTTGAAGATTATTTTTACAGCTGATAAATCTGAAAAACTGGCTTATAGGCGTTGGAGAAACGGTCTTTGGGGAGAAGAATATCTTACTCAACTCAAAACTATGACAGAAAGTACGCAGCAAACCATCGAAGCTTTGCGTACAGAAATTAGTGACCGAGAAGAAGACAGCCGACAACGACTAGAACAAGCACAATCTTTAGAAGAGCAAATTACTGAAAGACAGCGAGTTATTGAAGAGTTGGAAGCTCAAAACAAACCTCCTTTTTCGGTTTCAACATTTTTTATTGGTTTTACAATTGGGATTATTCTTTTGGGAATCGCTTTTGGGGTGCTTTATGCTTTACAGATTATTCATTTTTAAGATAAAAACATCAAAAAAAATTTGTTAAGTAATTGATAAGCAGTTCAGAAATTGAAAATCAAATTATATTATCGTATCTTTGCAACTTGAAAAAAAATACGTTATACCAATAAAGCATTGACAATAAAGCAATTAGCGTATTATCAAAAAAGTAAACTGAAATTCTCTCAAATGAAAAATATAAAATTTGTAGTTTTTTTAATCTGTACTTTATTATCTACAGGTTTTTTTAGTTCTTGTAGTAAATTCACAAAAGCCATGTCAGATCCAAACTGGCGTGAACGTGATAAAGTGGCTCAAAAATACTACGATGAAGGCGATTATTATCGTGCAGGTTTGCTTTGGGAAGATGTAGTTCCGATAGTAAAAGGCGACCCAAGAG
This sequence comes from Bernardetia sp., assembly GCA_036846465.1. GTDB lineage: Bacteria > Bacteroidota > Bacteroidia > Cytophagales > Bernardetiaceae > Bernardetia. The sequence continues at coordinate 1,510 of DAIUBX010000214.1, read as the reverse complement.
CAGAAGATATTCAGTTTAAGTATGCGTATTGTCATTTTTATCAAAAACAATATCTTTTAGCAGCTTATTACTTCAAAAATTTCTATTTTACCTATCGTAGAAGCCCGAATGCACCAGAGGCTTATTTTATGAATGCGTTTTCATTGTATAAAGATTCTCCTAGAGTTCATTTAGACCAAGAAAGTTCAAAAGAAGCTATTCAAGCCTTTCAAGATGTAATCAATTCGTATCCTGAAAGTGATTATGCCAAACGAGCAAGTAATCATTTGGACGAACTTAGAGCAAAATTGGAAAAGAAAGCCTTCGAAAATGCAGAGTTATTTTATAATTTAGGTCGTTATAAAGCTGCCGTAATTGCACTAGAAAACTTCCAAAAAGACTTTCCAAATGCTCCACAACTTGCTGAAGCTGCATTTTTACGCCTAAAGGCTGAATACGATTTATCAAAAAATAGTATTTATAGCAAACAAAAAGAACGCTATGAAATTTCTAAAACTTACTATTTTTATTTGATAGACCGTTACCCAGAAAGTCCGTTTGTTAGAGATGCTGAAAATATCTACGGTAATATAGAAAAAGCTCTTAAAAATATTGAAAAAGGGGAAGTTATTGATACACAAGAAAAAGACAAAAAAGACCCTAAAAAAATAACTACTTCAGAGGGTTCGGCAGGAGAATCTGAATAAGTCAGGTAAAGATACCGAGAGTAAATTTACTTTTCTCTTTTTTTAAAGTTAGTTTATAAATAAAAACAAATCAATTTATATAAATATGTCAGCTAAAAAATTCAATCCTCGTCGTGTTCAGACGGCTAACCTTCATACTCGTGATGTACAGGCTATCATTGCAGCGACTGGTAATCTCTATGAATCTATTTCTGTAATTTCTAGACGTTCTCGTCAGATTTCAACAGAAACAAAGGAAGAGTTGAACCAAAAAATTTCAGAATTTAATGTAGGAACAGATTCTTTAGAAGAAGTTTTTGAAAACAAAGAACAAATTGAGGTTTCTCGCTACTATGAACGTATGCCAAAATCAACTTCTTTGGCAACAGACGAACTTATGGAAGGAAAGTTATTTTACCGTTATCGTCAATCAGAAGGTGAAAATACTTCTCTGTAAATTTGACTTACATTCAAAAAAAACAGTCAATTATTATATTTGGCTGTTTTTTTTAGATAAAATTTCGTAGAATAATGATTAATGCGTAATTTTAGAGACTATTGACAACTGATAATTAATCAAATTAACTATTAGTTTATATAATTGGTTATCAACTGTTTATCTCATTTTATAGAAATAGCTTTTTCTTATTATCTATATCGTATTTATACCTCAATGCAAACATCAACTACTAGCACAACAAGTAATACATTATCTCATCAAACAGAATCTAATACTACTTTTCATTACAGTTCTGAATTTTTAGAATGGCTCAGAACCGAAGAAATTAGTTTGACTATTTCTACATATCAAACCAATAAACTCTTTTTGATAGGACGAGATACAA
>DAIUBX010000213.1:0-5766 GCA_036846465.1 Bernardetia sp. | reverse complement strand
CGTGTATTTTCGAAGAAAATAGACGTTGATAATGGGAAAAATATAGCACAGTTTTATTAATTTGACGGACATGGTGAGGACACGAGCAACGGTAAAGTTAATTTCTGTTTCAAAGAGAAAATAACGACAAAATAAAGCTACTTCTTAAATTGTAAATTATAAATCAAAAAATAAACCGTTGCTCGTGTCTCTACGAGCGACACTCAAAATAATTATGCTAGAATCAACAATTCAACAAAAAGTCAATCATTGGTTAGACGGAAATTATGACAATGAAACTAAAGAAGCCATCAAAAAACTATCTGAAACAGACCTTACAGATGCTTTCTATAAAGATTTAGAATTTGGAACAGGTGGACTTCGTGGACTTATGGGCGTAGGCACAAACCGTATGAATCGTTACACAGTAGGTGCAGCCACTCAAGGACTTTCAAATTACCTCAAAAAGTCATTTCCAAATAAAAATGAAGGCGAAATTAGTGTTGCTATTGCTTACGATAGCCGTAATAATTCGCCTGAATTTGCTCAAATTGTAGCTGATGTTTTTTCGGCAAATAGTATAAAAGTATTTTTATTTACTGCGCTACGTCCTACTCCAGAGCTTTCTTTTGCTATCCGTCATTTGGGTTGTAAAAGTGGTGTTGTCTTGACGGCTTCTCACAATCCGAAAGAATACAATGGTTATAAAGCTTATTGGGAAGATGGTGGACAGGTAGTTGAGCCTCACGATGAAAACATTATCACAGAAGTACAGGCGATAAAAAGTGTAGATGAAATAAAATTTCAATCTAATCCTGCATTAATTGAAAAAATAGACCAAGAGGTAGATAAACCTTATATTTCTCAACTTCTCAATTCTTTAGCAGACCCAAAAACGAAGGAAGTAATCAAAAGACAAAACGACCTTTCGATCGTTTATACGCCTTTACATGGAACAGGAATTACACTTATTCCACAAGTTTTGAAGGAACTCGGTTTTAAAAATCTGCATACTGTCGAAGAACAAATTAGTGCAGATGGAAATTTTCCAACAGTAGTTTATCCAAACCCAGAAGAAGCCGAAGCAATGACTTTAGCACTCAAAAAAGCAAAAGAAGTAAATGCCGATGTTGTGATGGCAACTGACCCAGATGCTGATAGAGTAGGAATTGCAGTAAAAAATACAGAAGGCGACTTTGTATTAATGAACGGAAATCAAACCCTTGCTTTGCTCGTGGCTTATAATTTGGAAGCGTGGAAAAATGCAGGAAAATTAAATGGCAATCAAATGGTAATCAAAACCATTGTTACAACAGAATTGATTAAAGAAATTACGCAAAAATATGGCGTAAATATCTATGATACCTTGACTGGTTTCAAACATATTGCAGCACTTATTGAAAGCAAAAAACAGACAAATCCGAATGAAGAATTTATTTTAGGAGGAGAAGAAAGTTATGGTTATCTAATTGGCGATGAAGTGCGTGATAAAGATGGAGTGGCTTCATGTGCAAGTATTGCGCTTTTGGCAGCTTACGCAAAAGATAAAGGTTTTTCTCTTTTTGAGTGGCTCATTGAAATCTATAAAGAATATGGTTTTTATTTGGAAGAACTTGTTTCTATTACTAAAAAAGGACAACAAGGAGCTTCACAGATAGAAGAAATGATGAAAACATTTAGACAAAACCCTCCCAAAAAATTAGCTGGAAGTGATTTGTTATCTGTCTATGATTATAAAAATCAAACTATTTTAGATGTTCAGAAAGGAACTTCTAAGCCAATGGAAACTGATTTACCAAAATCTAATGTACTTGCTTTTTATACAGAAGATGGAAGTAAAATAAGTATGCGTCCGTCGGGAACAGAACCAAAAATTAAATTCTATTTTTCTGTAAAAGATGATTTAGACAATACAGAAAATTACGAAAAAGTAAAAAAAGGACTTCAAGCAAAAATTCAAAAACAGATTGCTGATTTGGGGATTAATTAAACCTTGATATAGTATTTTATCAAGCCTTCTATTAAATAAATTTTATTTAATGGAAGGCTTTTTTCATTAAAAATAAAAAAACATACGTAATTTAACAACATACAAACAGAAAATTAAAAAATATAATTACCTTTGTATATGTTGATAAAAACCCTACTTACTCGTTGCCTTACAAGACTATATCTCTTTTTTATTCTACTTTTTGGAGTAGTTTCATTTTCTCATGGTCGAGCTAATTTTTCCTATCAAGATTATTTTCCGAAGCAAAAAGTGGATTCTGTTGAGTGGTATTATGGAAATATTTCAAGTAAAAAAGATTCTATATCAAATCTACAATTAGACAAAGAAATTTATTATAGAGATGAAATATTTCCTTTTGATGATATTACACTACTAAAGGCATCTTATTTCGAAAAACGAGCTACACTTACAGATAATTCTGATATTCAAAAACTGGTACAAGTTTTTCCGATAGATAGTTGTGAGAGTTATCCCATTTGGCGTTGCTCTCAAAATTATAGAGATATTTTAGTTTTCTATAGAAATGGAACACCTATTTCAGTATTAAAAATATGCTTTTCTTGTACAACTACTTGTTTCGTAAGTAGTGATGGACAAGTAGATAAAAATGCAAAATGTCTTGCAAATTCGTTTCCTTTCAAAGAAATTGTAAAAGAATGGGTCAAAAGAGGTTGGATTGGTTTGAGAAGTGCTAGTAGATAAAATTAGAAACCAGTAGTTCTGTTCTAGAAATTTCATTCGTAATTTTTAATTCGTAATTGGCTTTACACATTATCTTCATCTGTAATCGTTCCTCGTTTTCCTAGTTCTATCACTTCTACATTTGTAATTTTGGCTTGATTTATTTCTAATCGAATGAGTGTTCTGATATAATGAAAACCATGTTTTCCTGCTGCACCCGAATTAAAATGTATCAAATTTCTTTTAGCATCAGGCATTATTTTCAGAATATGCGAATGTCCACAGACAAAAATTCTAGGTTTTATTTCGTCTAATTCTTTCCTAACTTCTGGTTTGTAATTTGGTGGATACCCTCCAATATGTGTCATAAAAACCTTCATTCCTTCACACTCAAAAATCTGATTTTTGGGATAACGAACTCTCATTTTTTGGTCATCAATATTTCCATAAACAAAAATAGTTGGTTTGAAGGCTTCTAATTCATCAGCTACCTCCATATTTCCAATATCTCCAGCGTGCCAAAGCTGGTCGCAATCTTTGAAGTAATGTTTTACTTTTGGGTCTAAATATGAATGTGTGTCTGAAATGATTCCTATTTTCATTTTTTCTAATTAAATGTAAAACTCTAAAATTTTATCCTTAAACAAGGTCATAACTAACTTAATACTTCTCAAAATAAAGTGTATCAAATCCTATCGTTGAACTATCTTTTCGCTGTAAAATAAGCTGCTTTTCAGTTAATTTTAAAACTTTGAAAAACAAAGTATCTTCTTGCATGGAAGAATTAAAATAAGGTAAAAGCAAAATAGAATCTTCAAAAGTCCAATTTCTGTAAGTCGTTTGTCCATATTGTGTGGCTTGTCGGAATAAAAAAGCTGTATCTTCTACATTCAATGTCACAGGAAATTTTTTCACAACTGAATCAGCTACTCCATGTTTTCCAGTCAAGCGAGAAAGTTTCCACCCTCCTTCAAATTTTTGGGCAAACTCATCTGTCTTTTTTTCAGAATTAGACTGACAAGAAAATAAAATAATCGGTAAAATAGAAAGAAGTAGGAATGTTTTTATGATTTTCATTTTTGTAATGATTTGGGATTGTTTTGAAAGTTGCAGTAAAAATAATTTAGGCTTCAAATATCGTAATTTAAAATTTACGATTCATATGGCAAAAAGAAAATAGATAATGGTCAATAATTTATTTTTATCGAAAAAAATTGTTTCTAAAGAATAAGATTTGTATTTTTTGGGATAAAAAAATGAAGTAACTTTAAGCCAAATTTTTAAATAAGCATTTAAACACACCTAACCCACACGTTCAACATGACAGATAAGGATAAAGAACACTTAGAGCAAGGAGCTAAATTCTATAAGGATGTCCTTGGTTCTCTAAATAACGCAGCAGCTCTAACAAAGCACCCAAGAGGTTTGCTTGAGCAAATTATTGTTCCAAATAGTGTCTATGAGATGAGTTTTCCTCTTCAATTAGATAATGGAGATTATGAAGTAATCAAGGCGTGGAGAGTGCAGCATTCGCATCATAAACTTCCTGTAAAAGGAGGTATTCGTTTTGCTGAAGCTGTAAACGCAGACGAAGTAAAAGCACTTGCAACACTTATGTCGTTTAAGTGTGCGCTTGTAAATGTTCCTTTTGGTGGAGCTAAAGGAGGAGTAAAAATCAATCCTAAGAAATATACAGTTCGCCAACTAGAAACAATTACACGCCGTTATACAACAGAGCTTGTAAAAAAAGAAATGATAGGCCCTTCTATTGACGTTCCTGCACCAGATTATGGAACAGGCGCAAGAGAAATGGCTTGGATTGCAGATACGTATGCACTTCTTCGTCCAGGTATCAATGCACTTGGTTGTGTAACAGGAAAGCCTCTTTCTATGCACGGAATCCGTGGGCGTACTGAAGCAACAGGTCTAGGAGTAATTTTTGGTATTCGTGAAGCCATGAGTATTGCTGAAGACATGAAAGATTTAGGCTTAGAACCTGGATTAGCTGGAAAGACAGTTATTGTACAAGGTTTTGGTAATGTTGGTTATCATGCTGCACTCTATGCACAACAAGAAGGTGCAATCGTAGTCGGAATTGCCGAATACGAAGGTGGAGTCTATAACAAAAATGGATTTGATGTAGAAGATTTATTCCGTCATCGCAAAGAAACAGGTTCGCTTATGGGCTATGCAGGAGCGCAAGAAGTAAAGCCAAGCAATCAACTCATGGAGTTTGAATGTGATATTTTGATTCCTGCTGCATTAGAAAACCAAATCACGGAAGAAAATGCACCAAGAATAAAAGCAAAAGTAATTGGAGAAGGTGCAAATGGTCCAATTACAAGAGAAGCTGAAGCAATTTTATTAGCAAAAGGTAAAATGATTTTACCTGATTTTTATCTTAATGCTGGTGGTGTAACCGTTTCGTATTTGGAATGGCTCAAAAATCTTTCTCGTGTTTCTTTTGGTAAAATAACAAAGCGTTATGACCAAATGGAAAATACTCGTATTGTTCAGGCGATTGAAGCAGCAACAGGAAAAGGAGTTGGTGATGACCTTCGTAAAATGATTATGCGTGGAGCTGATGAGCGTGATTTAGTAAACTCTGCTTTAGAGGAAACAATGATTACATCCTACCACCAAGTAAGAGAAACATTCAAGACCTACAAAGATGTAAAGAATTTGCGTAATGCTGCCTTTATTACTTCGATTGACAAAATTGCAATCGCTTATATGGAGTCAGGTGTATTTCCTTAATCTCATAATTTTTATTAAACAGAAAAACAAACTACACTTTGTTTTTCAAAGTTAAAAGCAATTCTTATAAAAATTTAATTAAACCATTTCTTTCTCGGAGGAAATGGTTTTTTATTTGCTTTTTAGTTCAAAAACCAAATCTTATTCACATTTTTCAGACTTATCCACATTTTGAATAAAGTTATCCACATTGTTAGCCTAATTTTCTATTTTCATTATTTAGAAATTTTGAATTAACACGTTATTAACATCAGAAATCCAAATATTATTCGATATTTTTTTGAGTTATCCACATTTTAACAAAAGTTATCCACATTTTGAGATAAAATTTTAGATTT
>DAIUBX010000212.1:0-5774 GCA_036846465.1 Bernardetia sp. | reverse complement strand
TGAAATTAAAAGAAGAAAATCAATTACAAGAAACGGCTTTAGTTATCCTTCCAACCACATTATTGAGCAACTGGCAGCGAGAAATCGAAAAATTTGCACCTGCACTTTCGTTTTATGTTTATCATGGTTCGAATAGAAAATGGTTAGATAGTGTAGATTTTACTACGGATTCTTTTCAACCTAATATTTTATTGACTACTTACGGAACTGTCAGAAGTGAAGACAAGCGTTTTGCCGAACGAGAATGGTCTTGTATTGTCATCGATGAAGCCCAAGCCATCAAAAATCCTGCTGCTGGACAAACGGAAGCTATCAAAATGCTAAAAAGTCCTAGAAAAATTGCACTTTCTGGAACACCTGTCGAAAATCGTTTGAGTGAATATTGGTCTATTTTTGATTTTGTAAATGAAAATTATTTAGATGTTTTGTCGAAGTTTAGAACTAATTTTTCTATTCCAATAGAACGAGATAGGGACGAATACAGAGCCGATATTTTCAAAAAAATGACTGCTCCTTTCATTATGCGAAGGCTAAAAACAGACAAAACTATCATCAATGATTTGCCAGAAAAAATTGAAAAAGACCAAATTTGTAGCCTTACCAAAGAACAAACCTTGCTTTATGAAAACACTTTGAGAGAAGGAATGAAAGTAGTGGAAGGAAGCGAAGGAATAAAAAGACGAGGAATTATTTTGAAATTAATGATGCAACTCAAGCAAATTTGCAATCACCCAGCCCATTTTTTGAAGGAAAGCACTATGAAAATAAGTGATTCGGGAAAAACGGCACTTTTGTTAGAAATTGTAAAACAGATTTATGAAGCCGATGAAAAAGCATTGATTTTCACTCAATATACCCAAATGGGAGAGCTTTTGAAAGACTTTTTACAATCTACTTTTCATACGCAAGTTCCCTTTTTACATGGTGGATTGACACGAAAAGGACGAGATGAAGCCGTTGAAATTTTTGAAGGCGAAGAGCATTGTCCGTTTATGATTCTGTCTTTGAAAGCTGGTGGAACGGGTTTAAATTTGGTTTCTGCTAGTCATGTCATTCATTTTGATTTGTGGTGGAATCCTGCCGTAGAAGCACAAGCGACTGATAGAGCATATAGAATTGGACAAACAAAAAATGTTTTGGTTCATAGAATGCTCACAAAAGGAACGCTAGAAGAAAAAATAAATGAACTTTTACAATCCAAAAAAGAAATTGCAGATATGGCAATCTCAACAGAAAATGCTTGGATAACCGAAATGAATACAGGAGAGTTACACGAGCTTTTTGCTTTGAAGAATTTGTAGGAAGATAGTTTAGTTGTAGATGGGTATTAGAATATTGATTTTCTCTACCTTTGCAAATCATATCAAAAAATAAATTTACTTCCTCAAATGACAAACGAAAACCGTTTTATTTCTTTCAAAAAATCTATTAAAGATATAGAACTTCCAAAATTATTTAATTTTCCTTTTTATTATCAAGCTCATGAAATTGTCAAAATGGCTGCCGAGCAAGTACAAGAATATTTAATTACACAGAAGGATTGGAAACATAATTTTGGTTTAAATCAAAACGATACAGGATTGGTAATTGGAAAAATGTTTGGGGTTTTGGTGGTAGAAAATAGCAAAAATGAAATTGGTTTTTTGGCTGCTTATTCGGGTAAATTGGCTGATAGCAACGAACATGCTTATTTCGTCCCTCCTGTTTTTGATATGCTAACAAAAGATGGTTTTTACAAGCCCGAAGAGGAAATTGTGAGTAATCTGAATATACAATTAGAAGAATTAGAAAAAAATGAAGATTTTAAAAGGCTTAAAGTATATCTTGAAACGGAAAATAAAGTAGCCAAAACGGAAATAGAAGAAGCTAAAAAAGAACTACGAGAAAAGAAGAGAGAAAGAAAAGTCAAAAGAAATTTAGCTGCGACTAAGGTAACTAATGATGAATTATCTGAAACAGATCTTGAAAATTTAAAGGAAGAACTAAAAGATGAAAGTCTGAAACAACAGTATTTTTTCAAAAAACTACAGCTTTCTTGGCAAGAACGTTTAGAAAGTGCTGAAACTCAGCTCAGAGTTTTTACAGATAAAATAACAGCACTCAAAAATGAGAGAAAACAGCGTAGTAATCAGTTACAGCAGCGTTTGTTTGATAATTATAAATTTTTGAATGCAAAAGGAAATTTTAAAAGTTTGCAGACCATTTTTAGTAAAGAACTAGAAATTGCTCCTCCTGCTGGTGCTGGTGAGTGTGCAGCTCCCAAACTTTTACATTATGCCTACAAAAATAATCTAAAACCGATAGCACTAGGTGAGTTTTGGTGGGGACAATCTCCCAAATCTGAAATCCGAAAACACAGAGAGTTTTACCCTTCTTGTCGCAATAAATGTGAGCCTATTTTGGGTTTTATGTTGGAAGGCTTAGAAGTAGAAGAAAATCCAATGCTAACAAATCCAGCAGAAGGAAAAGACCTAGAAATTGTGTACGAAGATGAGTGTCTTATTTTGGTAAACAAACCCTCTGAGTTTTTGTCTGTTCCAGGGCGAAATATAAAAGATTCAGTTCAGACGAGAATGCAAAAATTATATCCTGATGCCATGTTGGTTCATCGTTTAGATCAAAGTACATCTGGTTTATTACTTGTAGCCAAAAATCAAGAAACCTATCATAATCTGCAAAGTCAGTTTATAAAAAGAACCGTAAACAAGCGTTATTTGGCTGTATTGGATGGTATTTTAAAAGAAAAAACAGGTTTTATAGATTTGCCTTTGCGTGTAGATCTGAATAACCGACCACACCAATTGGTTTGTTACGAATACGGAAAACCAGCCAAAACAAAATATGATATTCTAGAAATTAAAGATGGAAAAACTCGTGTTTATTTTTATCCTCTTACAGGAAGAACACATCAATTGAGAGTTCATGCAGCGCATCCCAATGGTTTGAATGCTGCCATAGTAGGCGATGATTTGTATGGAAAAAGAGCAAATCGTTTGTATTTACACGCTGAATACTTAGAATTTAATCACCCAAAGACAAAGAGAAGATTTAGTTTTAAGGTGAAAGCTGATTTTTAAAGAATTATATAAAAAAGTTCAAAAAGAGAAAATGAGAAAAAGATTGAAATAAAAAGAATTTAGACCATACCTTGTTCTATTATAGCATCAGCCACACGAACAAAATCTGCTATATTTGCTCCTTTGAGATAATTTGTTTTATTCAAATTCAAAACCCTGTAGTTGTGTTTGATGATTGTTTGTGGACATAATTGAGTGGTTTGTCGTTGTTATGGATTAGATTTGAAATAAGATTGTTTAATGTACTAATTTTTTGCAAAAAAATATTTTGACTTAAAATAGAGTTTAGAGACATCAAAACACATAATTGTCTGTATTAATATAGAAATAAAATACCTTTGCTTAACTTGTAAATAGGTAACTAAATACCTTTGAAAAAAATGTCAAAATTTAGAACTATGACAAAATTATCCATCATAATACCTGCTTATAATGAAGGAAAAACAATTCATTTAATCTTGGATAAAATTAAAAAAGTCCAGTTAATGAATGATTTAGAAAAAGAAATTATAATCATTAATGACTGTTCAGAAGATAATACAGAAGAAATAATAGAAAATTATATCAAAAAAAATGCTGATTTATTTATCATTTATTTAAAACACGCTATTAACAAAGGCAAGGGAGCAGCACTTCATACAGGTATTGAAAAGGCAAGTGGGGAGTTTTTGATTATTCAAGATGCTGATTTGGAATATGACCCAGATGAATATTTGATTTTGTTACAACCTATTATTGATGGTTTTGCAGATGTGGTGTACGGGTCACGATTTATGGGAGGAAAACCTCATAGAGTGCTATTTTTCTGGCATTCAGTAGGAAATAAATTTCTGACTTTCCTTTCAAATGCCTTTACAAATTTAAATCTGACAGATATGGAAACGTGTTATAAAGTTTTTAGAACGGATTTGATTCAACCTATAAAATTAGTTGAAAAACGATTTGGCTTTGAGCCTGAAATAACTGCCAAAATAGCAAGAATCCCCAAAATTAGAATCTATGAAGTTGGTATTTCGTACTACGGACGAACGTATGAAGAAGGTAAAAAAATCGGTTGGAAAGATGGTGTTCGTGCCTTGTATTGCATACTAAAATATGGACTTTTTAAAAGATAAAATGACAAAATTAATTCTATATTATTTCTTCTCAAATCCACTAAACAAGAAATTTTGTTTAGTATCAAAAGGTGTAGTGTGGTCTTCTTGTAAGCAAGACGTTTTTTGAAAACCATTAAATTGAGCAGTCAAACTCTCTTCATTGTACTGTGAAACATCTAAACCACTACATTTTTTAGCTCCTTCTTTCGAAAAAGTAGCCATAACAAGATTTTTATTTACAAATTTTTCTACTGTTTCAGTATATTTTTTGATATGATTTGGGTCAGTCAAGAAATGAAAAGTAGCTCTATCGTGCCAAAGGTCAAAATTCGTTTTAGGTTCAAATTCTGTTACATCACTGACTATCCAAGTTACATAATTTGCTTTTTCTCCAAATTTTTCTTCTACTCGTTTTTTTGCTTTTTCTAATGCGATTGAAGAAATATCCAAAACGTTAATGTCTTTAAATCCATCTTCCAATAAAAAATCTACAAGCAGACTTTCGCCACCACCAATATCAATAATTTTGGCTGTCTTTTCTAAATTAAAAGAAGCTATAAAATCAAGCGAAGTTTGAGGTTTTGCTTGTGTCCAGCTTACTTCTTGTAGGGTTTTGGTTTCATAAACCGTTTCCCAATGTTGTTTTTTTGAGTTCATTTTTTTTAAATTATTTTTTATTTTGCCCTTATTTCTTAAATCTGACTTCATATTTCTAACTTTATTTTTCTACAATAATTATATTTTTCTCTTCTATAATAGGCAAATTTTGCATTCTCAAAAATAATTGTCCTGTCAAGATTACGTCTTTTGTACAATAAACAGCAATTCGATTCAAATCATTTTCTTTGTAATAAACGCCATTTACTTCACTTCCATCAATATCATCCTTACTTGTCGCTAATCCGAAAATAGCAGCTAAAAGAGAAAGAGAAGTAAAACTTTTGTAGTCGCCAAATTTCCACATGTGCATCGTATCAATATGATTTATTTCCCAAGGTTTTTTACCTGAAATATCTAACGCATAAGGAATATCAAGTCCATTGATAAGCATTCGACGACAGAGATATGGAAAATCAAATTCTTTTCCGTTGTGTGCTATAAACTGTAAATTTTTTCCAAACTTCTCTACAATTTTTATAAAATCTTCTAAAAGTTCTTTTTCATTGTCAGAAGCTAGAGATTTTACTCTAAAAATTTGTTCTTCCTTTCCATCTTCATTTTTTTGTGTCGTAAAGAAACCAATTCCAATAACTACTATTTTTCCAAATTCGGCATAAATACCTGCTTTTTCTTCGAAGGTATCTTTTGCTGTATCATCTGGAGAAATTCGTGCAGCTTTTTTTTCCCAAAGAGCCTGTAAGTTTTCTGGAAGTTCTTCGAAAGTAGCGTGTGAGGCAACCGTTTCTATATCGATGACCATCAAATTGGATAAATTAGTCGTTTTTTGCATAGTGTTTTAAGGGAATGAATTAAAATTGAATGTAGTTTGCTTTATAGGGTGCATAACAAATTGTCGTTTTTTCAATTAGTTGTATGCTACCTAATCCATAAACAGGGTTAAAACCCTGTCCAATTTATAATTCAGAGTAGTTTTTTAATT
>DAIUBX010000211.1:0-5777 GCA_036846465.1 Bernardetia sp. | reverse complement strand
GAAGTTTGTCAAAAAAGAGGGGTATTTGGTTCTTTCTACTCCTAATATTGGTGCGCCAATAGCTCGTTTATTAAAAAAATATTGGGCTTTTATGACTCCTCCCGAACACCTCAGTTTTTTTACCAAAAAATCGTTTCATTATCTTTTTGAAAAAGAATTAGATTGTCAAATTTTACATTGGGAAACTAAAGGTAAAAGAGCAAATGTAGGTTTTATTTTATATAAAATAAAAAGAATTATTCCCTGGCTTATACCTAGTAGTTTGTTGAATTGGTTTCAAAAATCCTTCTTATCGAAATGGGCTATTTATGTTCCAACAGGTGATATTCAATATTTAGTTATACAAAAAAAAATAAGGTTTTGATACAGCAAAAAATCGTTGCTTTACAAGAGCGTTATCCTGTTTTAATAAAGCAAATCAAACGCTTTTTACCTTGGATGGGAGTATTACTCTTTATTTTATTACTTTATCGTAGTGATACTGGAAAGTTATATGAAGAGATTCACAAAGCTAACTGGGTCTGGGTAATTATTTCTATGCTTTTAGGTATTCCTTTTTGTGTTCTCAAATCTGAAAGATGGCGACTTTTGTTAGCAGAGCGAGGTGTTGTATTAGGTTTCTTTGAGGCATTTCGTATTTTTACTTTAGGACTATTAGCTGGATTAGTAACCCCAGGACAGCTTGGTGAACTTTACAAAATTGTAGATGTAAAAAAAATAGGAGGGAGCTACAAAGATGGTTTTATGAGTTCGTTGGGAGATAGAATATTAGATTTACTCCTTATTATGGTAATAGGAAGTTTTTATTTTTTATTAAAATTTTTCCCAAAAATAGAGTTATTTGCTAATATTTATTTTTTCTCTTTTGCCATGTTGTTTTCTTCATTTTTGACTACTTGGCTATGGTTGCGTTTGTTTAAAAAGAAAACCCAGACATCTAGCAAATTAGTTAGTCAAGTTTCTCTTTTAACTTTTATTGCATATATAATTTATATATTTCGTTTATTAACTTTGCTTTGGGCCTTAGAACTAACCCTTCCTTTTGTGTTTTTTACCTCTGCTATGGGGGTAATGTCTATTATTTCTTTATTGCCTCTCTCTATCATGGGGGTTGGATTGCGTGAATTATCTTTGTTTCAACTTTTAGCTACTACTTCTATTACTGAAAGTCAGATTCTTAGTTTTTCTCTTTTTGTGGTATCTCTTTATCTGTTTAATGGTGTTATTGGAGCTGTATCTTGGATATGGCAATATAAAAGTACGTAATTAGGTGAGGTTTTTAGAGAATAATAGCATTTGTAATTTTAGGAAGTTAATAAATTCAAATAAATATATAAATCAAAGTGGTAGTTTTAATTTCTAAATTCAAAATATTCCATCAAAAATAATAGTATCTTTGAGGTTATAATCCAACTTACAAAACTGTATCAAATCAACTCACTACTCTTAAAATATGACTTCTTACCCAATCCTACTACTCAAAAAAAATAGAGAAAAATCAATCTTAAATCGGCATCCTTGGGTATTTTCGGGTGCAGTTCAGAAGATGCCAACGGCTCAAAATGGTGAAATTATAGCCGTTCAAGATGCAGGTGGGCGTATTTTAGGATATGGTTTTTTTGACACAAATAGTCAGATTACGTGTCGTATGTTTGAGTTTACTCGTTTTCACGATAAAAAAGTAGAGTTTGTAGCAGATGAAGCTTATTTTCATCAAAAAATTAAAAATGCGTATGATTTGCGTGAAAAATATTTGCTTACTTCTTCTACCAACTCTTACCGACTTTTACACGCAGAGGGTGATTTTTTTTCTGGAGTAATTGTAGATATTTATGATGATGTAGCTTCGGTTCAACTCCTAATAAAAGGAACTGAACGTATTGCAGAGCATATTTTTAGTGGAATTCGTGCCATTGGCATCGAACATATTTATCTTCATATTAAAGAAAGTACACGAAATATAGAAGGCTTTGGAGATGACCAAGATGCAATTATAAAACAAGGTTGGCAATTAGGAGAAGGACAAGTAGAAAATGATATTCCAGTAATGCCAATTCAGATTTTAGAAAATAATCTGAAATTCAAAGTTAATGTTATCGACGGACAAAAAACAGGATTTTTTATAGACCAAAGAGAAAACCGACAACTTGTCAAACAGTATTCAAAAAATAAATCAGTCTTGAATTGTTTTGGTTATACAGGTGGTTTTAGTGTTTATGCGATTGATGGAGGTGCAAAAAATGTAGTTTCGGTGGATATTTCGAAAGATGCAACCGCAGAAGCAGAGCGAAATGTTTCGCTTAATTTTAGTAGTTTGATGCGAACCAATAAAAATCATGAAGCGATTGCTCAAGATTGTTTTGAATATTTGAAAGGGCTAAAAACAGAATCAGAAACGAATAATGAAGACGAATCATTTGATATAATCATTCTTGATCCTCCAGCTTTTGCCAAAAATAAACGCTCTCTTCCAAAGGCTTCAAGAGGATATATTAATCTGAATGAATTAGGATTCAAGAAAGTGAAGCGTGGTGGTTTGGTGTTTACCTTTTCGTGTTCGGGAAGTGTAAGTAAGGATTTATTTAGAAAATTGATTTTTACAGCAGCAGCCGAAGCAGGACGAAAAGTAAGAATTGTGCATCAACTGACACAACCTTTAGACCATCCAATAAATATTTATCATCCAGAAGGAGAATATTTGAAAGGTTTGGTTTTACAAGTAGAATAATTTTACTAAATTGAAATGTATTGATGCTATTTGATAGGATTAAATCAATACATTTTTTATCACTTAATTTATAATTCTAACACTCAAAAAATTAGAAATTTATGGGAACTTTCAAAGTAGATGGTCGTATGACTGTAAACACACTTAAAGACAAATTCAAAGAAACTTTTGGTTATTCATTACGTGTCTATAAAGGCAATAATGCAGGTCGTGGCGCACGTTTTGCAGACGACAAAGCTCGTTTGGGAGAAGTAGCTGACGAACGTGAATCACTTGCAGGTTTAGGCGAATTTGAGATACCATCAGAGATGAGTATTTCAGATTTTGAAAAACTTTTTCAAGAAAAATTTGACATTGCTGTACAAGTAGCTGATGCAGATAATGAAAAATTATTGGATAATGATACTACTTTGAAATCAAACTAAGAGTTATAAGCAAAGTAATTTAGAAAATAGAAAGATTCTTTATGAATTGATAATCAAGTCATAAAGAATCTTTTTTTATTTTACCAACTCTATTTTATCAATTTCTAGTTTAAAACTCTGTTCTTTTTTATTTCCAATCAAAAAAGCTATTTCTTCTAAATTTTCTGCATTATAATTTGATAATTCTGTAAGTTGTCGTCCTCTAAAAGTAGGAATCATATCAGATAATTCAATTGTAATTACCTGCCATTCTCCACTTGTTTCAAAATTAGATACATAAGAATGTCTATCATACTGGTTAGGCTTTATTCTAAATTGGTAGCGTTTTCCGTCACCTTTTAGCTGAATTTTTACTTTTTTATAACCATCTATTTTTTTTCTAGTAAAATTGTAACGGAGTGAAGAAAAACCTCCATTATTTTCTAAAGAAACTTTTCCTTCAAAAATACCATTCCCTTTGTCATTGAGATAAAAATTCCCATTTGAGCGTCCTCCCATGACAACATCATCGACGATTTTCCAGTCCGAAATATCAGTCTTTTTTTCAAAATCAAAAATAAGAAGAGAGTTGGCTATTTCAGGTGTCATACTAAAAAAAATAAAGAGTGTAAAAAATAAAAATTTCATCATTGAATTACTTTCTTAGAAGTTGTTTAAACAAATAACCTTTGTTTTTTAGGACTGTTTAGATTTTTTTTAAAAACGTAATAAAAACGTAATAAAAACGTAATTAAGCGAGGGACAGAGAACTATTTAACCACAAAAAAGGCTCTCCATACTTTTTGGAGAGCCTCTTTTTTGGATAAAAAATATCTTTATTATCTATTACCCAGTAAGTTCTTGATACCCATCAATAGTTCATTTATATCTACTCCTATTCCATCTAAAACGACTACGATATAATAAAAAACGTCCATTACTAAAGGCATAAGTAATGATTTGACTCTGATTTCTTCTTCTGAAAAAAGCCCAATATCAATACAAAGAGTCATTAAAAGCCCAATGATAAAACAGTACTTAATAAGACTAAAAATACCTCCAATGAATGAATCAGCAGAACCAAATAAGGTAAAACGTAAAAACTTCTTTCCTATATTAGCCAAAAACTCCATTAAGAAAGAAAGTAAAATGGTAATAATAAGAAAAGTTAGAAAAGGAGTCGTTCGTTTAGAAAACTCTCCAATCATTTGACTGTCATTAAGCGATGAGAAACCATAGAAAGTGCCTGTCATTACCCAATAGACAATAAAAATAAGTAGAAACAAAGATAATAATTCTACAATAATTCCTTTTAGGTAGCCTTGATATGCACCAAAACCGAGTAGCAAAAGTAAAACTACATCTCCAATTTTGAAGGAATAATCCCAAAATGATTTGTCTGTTGCACCGATTTCTAAGAGAAGATTTAACATAGGTAATTGATTAGGCTGTAATTAATGCTATAATTTTTGTTTTATATAAAGTTACTACAACGAAAAATTTAAAATTAAAGTCAAAAAATGCTTACTAAATAGTTTGAGATAGTGATACACTCGTAAATCTATTGAAAGATAATCAATTTTACAATAAAAAGTCTATCAAAATGCTGTAAAAAGTAGGTGAAAATATATTTTCATAACCTTTTCTATCGTTTTTCTAGTGTAATGCTATTGAGTAGAACAAGTTTTAATAAATAATTTGATAGCTATAATACAAGCTTTCCTCCTAATTTTCAAATTTTAAATTTGTACTATAAAAAGTTTTTTGTATCTTTATTAAAGTCGTTATTTTTTACCACTTATCGTAGATTTTTAAAGAAATCAGTTATTCAATATCTTTTCTTCATTCTTAAAAATAAAACTACTATGGCAACAATTTTGGAAAAAACAGACCTTTTAGAGAGAATAAAACAAGACTTAGAGCAAACCAGTGTTGATATTAGCAATTTGAAGAGTAGTATTGAAAATGGTACTATGAAAGATTTTGAAGATATTATGCCTCCTACTGATGATGTAAATGTCAGAGTGGCACAGATGTACCGTGTTTTGTCTTTTTATGGTAAAAATGGAAATGAAAAGCCAATTTGGAGTGAACTCAGAAATTGTTTTACACCTTCTGCCATTATGACAAATAATACATTTGGAGAGCCGATTCGTCTTTCTGTTGATAGATTTATTAGCTTGTTTCGCTCACAGATTCAACAAAATGATTTTCCTCCTTTTTATGTACGAGAACTTAATTACAAAGTAGAACAGTTTGGACACATTGCACAGCGTTTTGGTGGTTTTGAGATTTGTTATTATGATTCAACTATCGAAAACAAAAAAGGGATGGCAAGTATGGAATTGCTATTAATCAAAGGAGATTGGAAAATTAATTCTATGATTTGGCAAGAAGAAACAGAAGATTTTAAATTGCCTTTGCGTTTTGTGTTGTAATTAAAATAAGTGACAATTACGAATTAAAAATTACGACCTGCTAAAGCAACGAGTAACCGTTAGCTCGGCGAAGCTAATTACGATTTTAAAATATTGATTATCATTCAATTACCTATTTAAAAATAGCAGTTTATTTAATTCTTATTCCTAAATACACTGTTTCAAAAGTTTTTAAATATTCTTATCTTTGTGGATAACCTATATTTT
>DAIUBX010000210.1:0-5778 GCA_036846465.1 Bernardetia sp. | reverse complement strand
GGATAATGAATTTTTATTACTGTAATTATAACAATTTGGTTCTTCTTATAATTTATAGATTTTCTTTTTCTACAAAGTTGATAGCTTAAAGATTTGAAAATAATAGCTATCTTTTATAGACAAAAAATGTTATTTTTGCACCATGAAGACAACTGAAACAAAACAACCAGCCGAATTATTAGAATTATTAAACGAAACATCTATTTTTGAGTGGATAAAACAGAGTGCTGATGCGCTTGGTTTAGAGGCTTATGTGATAGGTGGATTTGTGCGTGATTTTTTACTCAATAGACAAAAAGAAACTAAAGACATCGATATTGTTTGTCTTGGAAGTGGAATCGCACTTGCCAAACATGTCGCAAAATCGTATGGACAAGCAAATAATGTTTTTGTAAATGTGTCTATTTTTAAGCGTTTCGGAACGGCAATGATTACGTTAGAAGATGCTACAACAAAGCAAAAAATAGAAGTGGAGTTTGTCGGAGCAAGAAAAGAATCCTATGATTTTGATTCAAGAAAACCAACCGTAGAAGAAGGAACACTAGAAGACGACCAAAAACGCAGAGATTTTACGATTAATGCCTTGGCTGTTAGCTTGAATGCAGAAACGTATGGAAAATTTTTAGATCCTTTTGATGGTCTTAAAGATTTGCGTAAAAAAATAATCAGAACTCCTTTAGCTCCCGAACAGACTTTTTCTGATGATCCTTTGCGTATGCTTCGTGCTGTGCGTTTTGCTTCTCAACTCGGTTTTGATATTGAAGTAAATACCTTTGAGGCTCTTTCTACTCAAAAAGAAAGGATAAAAATTATTTCTCAAGAACGTATTACTACTGAAATTAATAAAATTATACTTTCAAATCCTCCTTCGTATGGTTTTAAGTTGTTGTATCAATGTGGACTTTTAGAGCTTATTTTCTCTGAAATGACAGATTTGCATGGTGTAGAAATTATTGATGGAAAAGGACACAAGGATAATTTTTATCATACTTTGCAGGTTTTGGATAATGTAGCAAAGGTTTCTGATGATTTGTGGTTGCGTTGGGCTGCCATTTTACACGATATTGCAAAACCAGCAACAAAGCGTTTTGATAAACGTACAGGGTGGAGTTTTCACGGACATGAAGACAAAGGCGCACGAATGACTCCGTATATTTTTAAAAAATTACGACTTCCTTTAGATGCAAAAATGCGTTTTGTGCAAAAATTGGTAAAACTTCATTTGCGTCCGATTGCACTTGTCAAAAAAACAATTACAGATTCGGCTATCCGTCGTGTTCTTTTTGAGGCTGGTGAAGATGTAGATGCGCTTATGATGCTTTGTCGTGCTGATATTACCTCAAAAGACCATAGCCGAGTGCAGCGTTATCTACAAAACTTTGATAAAGTAGAAAAACGAATGGTAGAAGTGGAAGAAAGCGACCGTATGCGTACTTTTCAGCCTGTCATTGATGGCGAAATTATCATGCAAACGTTTGGTTTGAAGCCTTCAGCAGAAGTAGGAAAAATAAAAATTGCGATTAGAGAAGCTATTTTAGAAGGCGAAATTAGAAACGAATACGAAGAAGCCTATACTTTTATGCTCAAAGAAGGAAAGAAATTGGGTTTGAAGAAGATTTAGATATTTAAAAATAAAACAAAAATGAAAAAACATACACTTTTTTTAGTTGCGTTTCTTGCTACATTATTATTTTCGTGTACTGAAAAAACGCCTTTTGACAAAGGACAACCAGCACCAAAATTCGAAACAACAGACGTAGAAGGAAATTCTCAAACCATAGAAAAACACACCAAAAACGGTAAAGTAGTCATGCTTTATTTTTGGGCAGATTGGTGTCCGACGTGTAAACAAGAATTTCCAGAAACCCAAACCTATTACGAAAAACTACAAAAAGAAGGTTTAGAAATCTTAGCAATCAACGTAAAACAGCCTAAAGAAGCCTCTGAAAAATTTAAAGAGCAGTTTGGAGCTACCTTTCCAATGCTGATTGATGCAGACGGAAAAATTTCAGATTTGTATCAAGTAACAGAACTTCCAACTAATTTTTTTATAGACTCAGAAGGAAAAATTATTCGTAAAATCGTCGGTTGGGTAAGCGATAAACAAGCAGAAGTAATTTTGAAACAACAGAAGTAAAAGGGATGAGGGATTAGAGGAGAGGGACGAGGAAATGAAAAATAATAACAAATCTATTATTTTTCAAACTTAATTTATCTGCTTTCTCATACCTCTCGCCCCACGCCCCAATTAACACACCCCCAATACTATGAATATCCTAAATTATGCCGTCCTTTCTTTACTTCGAAGTTGGCAAAAACAAGTGGCTTTGATTGTAATTTATGCGTTGGTGGTTGGTTTTTATGCTTCGGTGGTTTTTTTTACGAGCAGTCTGAAAACTGAAACTTCACAGACTTTGCAAGATTTGCCTCCTTTGTGGGTACAGCAGTTGCAGGGTGGAAGGCTTGTTCCGATGCCTGTTTCTTTGCAAGATTCGATCTCAAAAATTAGAGGAATAAAAAAAGTTTTTCCTCGTTATTGGGGATATTTTTTTGATGATGCAACAGGCGCAGTTCTGACAGTTATGGGAAGTGATTTTCCGAATGAAGAAATAGGTTTTTTAGATTTCAATACTAAAGAAAATAACAAAAATGGCGTTTTAGTAGGAACAGGGATTTTAGAAACACGTAATCTACAACTAGGAGATTTTCTTTCTTTAAATGATGCCAATGGAAAAAAAGTAAGTTATGAAATTGTAGGAAGTTTTGGTGCAAAATCAGATTTACTGACCAAAGACTTGATTATTTTACCCATACACGAAGCCCAAAAAATAATAGGCTTACAAGATTCTTTATGTACAGATATTGCCGTCGAAATTTATAATCCAGAAGAAATAGAAAATATTGGTAAAAAAATAGATACTCGTTTTCCTTCTTTGCGTGTCGTTACGCTTTCTCAACTTTCTTCTACTTATCAAACGCTTTTTAGTTGGAGAGGTGGAATTTTTATTTATGGTTCGTTGCTTTCTGTTTTGGCTTTTTTGCTTTTGATGTGGGAACGTGCATCTGGACTGAGTAGCAATGAGAAAAAGGAACTAGGAATTTTGAAGGCTATCGGTTGGCAAATCAATGATGTTTTGTTTTTGAAACTTACCGAAGGCGCAATTTTATCGATTACGGCTACTTTGTTGGGAATTGTTTTGGCTTATATTCACGTTTTTGTTTTTAATTCTCCTATTTTAAAACCCTTTTTGGTGGGTTGGTCGGTGCTTTATCCTGCTTACGATTTACAACCTTTTGTCAGTTTGGGAGATATTTTGAGTGTTTTTTCGCTTTCTGTTGTGCCTTATTTGGCTGCAACTCTTTTTCCTGCTTGGCGTGGTGCGACTACGGAAGCTGCTGATGCAATGAGATAGAATTAAAATACAAACAAGTTGTTTTTTATAAATAGAACTTTCGCAAAATCAATCATTCACCAAAGATTATTTTGTTATTTCTTCCTAAGTATGAAAATAAGGTCAGTCCCGTAGGGCAATTAATATAGATGAACCTATTATTGAATTTTGAATACTAATTAAAATAAACTAATTTTATCTACTCTAAAAATTCGTAATTCGTAATTCACAATTTTCCCTCAATGAGTTTATTTCAAAAGTCTGTTCTTCAAAGTTATCTCAAATTTTTGCCGAAAGAGAAAGTCGAAATGGCGTGGCAAACTTTTGCAGCACATTTTCATAATCCGATTGTACAAGAAAATATACGTGCTTCAAAAGAAGAAGAATACAAAGAGGGATTTTTGAACGATTTTTTTGTAAATGTTTTTGGATATGTCAAAAAACCCAATCCATCTTACAACTTAAACATCGAACGCAAAAACGTCAAAAACGCAAAAAAATCTGATGGTGCATTGCTGCGAAGTGATGGAAATCCGTTTGCTGTCATTGAGCTAAAGGGAATGGACACAACCGACCTTTCGAAAGTAGAAGCACAGGCGTTTGGCTACAAAAATAATCAATACAACTGTACGTATGTCATTATTTCCAACTTCGAAAAGTTGCGCTTTTATATTGATAATGCCGTTGATTTTGAAGAATTTAACCTCTTTACAATTACTAGAGAGCGTTTTGAAGTCCTTTATTTTTGTTTGTCATTTGAAACGCTTTTGCTAGATGACAAACCCAAAAAAGCAAAAGAAGAAACACTAAACAAAGAAGATGATATTACAAAGGCATTATATAACGATTATGCCGACTTTAGAAATGCACTTTTTAAAAATATACAAAACCTAAATCCACAGTACGACAAACTTACCCTTTTCAAAAAAACACAAAAATTACTAGACCGTTTTTTGTTTATTTTCTTTGCTGAAGATAAAGGACTTTTGGAAAAAAAACTCATTGCAAAAATTATAAACGAATGGAGAGATATAAATCTAATTCACGAAGTACCAACCAAATTATATGATAAGTACAAACGTTATTTTTACTTTCTTTATACAGGAAAAAAGACCAGTTATCACAATATTTTTCCTTACAATGGTGGACTTTTCAAAACCGATGAGCTACTAGACAACCTCAAAATTGATGATGCTTTATTGGCTCGTCATACGCTCAAAATTAGTGAATATGATTTTGATAGTGAGGTAAGTGTAAATATTTTGGGACATATTTTTGAGCATTCTTTGAATGATTTTGAGGAAATACAAGCCGAAATAGAAGGAAAAGAACTTGAAAAGACAAACACACGTAGAAAAAAAGATGGCGTTTTTTATACGCCCAAATACATCACAAAATACATTGTCGATAACACCGTCGGAAAACTTTGTCAAGACAAAAAAATAGAACTAGAGCTTTCTGAAGAAAACCTAGAAAAAAAATACGAAGTAGAAAACGGAAAACCAATCAAAAACAAAAAAACTAGAGAAGAGCTTTATCAAAAAATTCAAAATTATAAAAATTGGCTTTCAGAACTGACTATTTGCGACCCTGCGTGTGGAAGTGGTGCATTTCTCAATCAAGTACTAGAGTTTTTGATAGCCGAACATCATTATATTTATGAATTAGAACTAAAACTAATCGGAACGGCAAACATTGACACGGAACTAGAAAACAAAATCTTAAAAAATAATATTTTTGGTGTAGATATTAATGAAGAATCGGTCGAAATTGCAAAACTTTCGCTTTGGTTGCGTACAGCCTACAAAGGACGAAAACTAACAACACTCAACGACAACATAAAAGTAGGTAATTCACTCATCGACGACCCAAAAATTGCAGGAGAAAAAGCATTTGATTGGAAAAATGAATTTCCTCAAATTTTTCAAAAGGGTGGATTTGATGTTGTGGTGGGGAATCCTCCGTATGGTGCAAAACTTTCTAATGAAGAACAAAGTTATTTAAACGAAAAATATATACGAGGAGGTTCTGAAACAGTAATTTCATTTTTAAAACTATCCTACGAATTTTTAAAACCTAAAAGTTATTTAAGTTTTATTATTCCAAAATCATTTAGTTTTTCCTCTAATTACAAATACATAAGAGAATTTTTGTTAGAAGATATTTTTGAAATTGTAGATTGTAAAAAAGTATGGACAGAAGTTAAACTAGAACAAGTTATTGTATCATTTTTAAAAAATAGCAATTCAACAAGCTATAATTCTTCTGTTCGTGAAGACAAATCAATTTTAGAAGTTGGAACTATTCAAAAAACAGATGTAGAATTATTTGATTTTTACTTGAATGGAATTTCTGATAAAGAATTACAAGTAGGTAAAAAATTATT
>DAIUBX010000209.1:0-5778 GCA_036846465.1 Bernardetia sp. | reverse complement strand
CAAAAGCCGTTGTAGGTGTTTTAGCGAAAGCGACACCAACAACAATATACTATGGATTTACTTCATCTATTTGTTTGATATATCAAAAGACCTTCTACTTTGTGGGAGGTCTTTTTTGTGCTAAAATATTTCTAAATCTTTAAAAAGGATACCCAATAGCAATATTCAAGACTAAATTTTGTCTTCGCCAATCTCTATCTCTAGGTTTTATCTGACTAGCTATCCAACGTTCATTTTCTGGAAGCCAAGGTTTGCTGAGAGGAAAAGCCACATCAAAACGAAGGACAAAAAAAGTAACATCTACTCTAAGTCCTGCACCTACACCGACAGCAATATCATTGATAAACTTTTTTCTATCAAATAATCCTTCTTCACGATTTGGGTCATTCTTTACAAGCCAAACATTTCCTGCATCGGCAAAAACAGCACCTTTGAAAACACTATAAATCGGAAAACGATATTCAATATTTGCCTCTAAACGCATATCTCCTGTTTGGTCATAAAAAAGACCACTTGTGCTATCTTTTGAAATATACGAACCCGGCCCAATCGAACGAGCTTGAAAAGCACGAATACTATTTGCTCCACCTGCAAAAAACTGTTTTGTATAAGGCAAAACATCAGCATTTCCAAACGGAACACCAACACCAGCAATAAAACGAGTAGCTATTTTGTGATGAGTTTCTTCATTAAAATTGAGATAATACCTAAAATCTATATCTGCACGAGCATATTGAGCATAGGGTTGGCTAAGAATAGTGTAAGGTTCTTCTCCTGTTGCTTTTTTAGATTCAAAAATACTTTGAAGGCTATGAATTAAATTTCCACCTACATCAATATTTCCGTTAAAGAAAATCTGATTTTTATTTTTTCTTGCGTTTTCATCTAATTTGGCTGCACTTTGATAAGTAAATGAATAATTTCCTCCTAAAATAAATTGATTTTGAAAACTTCGCTGTAAAAGTGGATTATCTCCAATGGCTTCATTAAAAAGACTTGTTGTGTCCATTAAACGAACATAATTTATAGAAACAGGATTAAAACGGTGTCTTTTTGTAGCCGTTTCTTGCCAATCGTAACCAAATTGAGCTGTTCCAGAAAGAAGTTTAAAATAATTTACTCTGCTTAAAAAGCGTATATCACCCTGATAAACTGTTTTGGGAACATACTTTTGAGCCAAACGAGGAACTTTGATAGGTGTAATAAAATGAGGAACATAAATTTCTACACCTGCACCAATTTCATACGAATAAACTCCATTTTGTTGGTTGGGTTGCTCTACTTTTTCATTTGCATTTCGTCCACTTAGTTGTGTTTCGAAACGTCCATCTAAACGAACGACTAAAAGTTCTGCACCACGAAAGGCATTTTTGTTTCTATAACTTAAATTAAATCCTGGTCCTGCAAAATTATTTGACTTCGAAACCAAATCAAGTTCTGCTCTTAATGATTTTCTTTTGGAAGGAACAAGTTGAATATAGGCATCTAAATAACCTTCCTTTCCGATTGAATCAACAGGTTTGTATCGAATATCTACAAATTTTAAAGCTCCCAAACCCATCAAACGCTTCAAAGTTTGTTCATGTTTTTCTGCTGAATAGAGTGTATCTGGGTCTAAAAAAATTGAACGAGCAAGTATTTCGGGTCTAAATGTGCCTCCATCTGTCATGTAATAAAAAGTAGAATCTCCTTTTAAACGTCCCATTCTTTGCAGATTTGTAGGATTTTGTAGTGTATCCATTCCCATTTTATAATTTGGAAATAAAAATACATTTCGGATTCGGTAGGGTTTTCTCACAACATTAGGCATTTGCTTTTTTAGCTGCATATATACATTCATCTGGCGATTACCAACAGTTGAATCTACTTTATAAACTAAAAAATTTTCATTAAAATAAAAATAACCTTTCTCTTTTGCATACTGATTCAACCGAGTTCTTTCTTGTTCTAAAAGCTGAAAATTATAAGGTTCTCCTGTTTTTAACAGTGTTTCTTTTTGTGCATTGTTGAGTACATTTCCAAGTGGGGCAGGTTCTTGTGGAAAATTAATGGTATCTAGTCTATACGGTTGATAAACGGTTGCTGTATAAATCAGACTTGCCGTTTTTCCTTTTTGTTCTATTTTGACTTTCGTTTCTGCTTGAAAATGTCCGTTAGCAAGAAGTCTATCCAAAACTAATAATTTTACTCGTTCTTTATTGACATCATTCACTAAAACAGGAGGGTTTCCCATTTTTGTCATTACCCAATGCTTAAATCCTTTTTCTTTTTCGGTGTAAAAAGTGTTATAAACTGCAAGTTGAGGACGCATCCACAAAAGTTTTGTATTTGGTTCTGGTGTTATGACCGTTTCTACTTCAGTTTTTAGAGTAGTTTCATTTGGAATTTTTCCTTCTTTTTTATCCCATTTTAGTTCACTCCCAGTATATAAAGGATTTTCTTTTGTGATTTTGCTAAGTCCTGTACAGCCACTCAATAATAAACTACTGACAAAAAAAGAAAACAGAATAAAAAATTGCAAATAAAAACGAGGTACGAAAAGATGAAAAATGTTTCGCATTGGCTAAAAATGAAGATTAGGCTATAAAAATGAAAGACTGTAAACAGGTTTTTGCTACTATCTCAACCCTCTTGCAGTAAATTTGTTTTGATGCTTTATATAAACGGAGAAATCTGTGTTAATAATGTACATCAAAAAAAGAACTTGAAGGCTCAAGTTCTTTTTTTGATGATAATTTTTCTATGTTTTTCTAATCTTCCTCAGGATAAGGGACAAAAACAAATCGTGTAAACTCTTCATCAACCACAAACAAACAACAAAATTCGTCTGGATTTTTGTAAGCAACTTTAAAACGTTCTGTTCCTTCGTCATCCAAAATTTCTCTTTGTTGAAATTCTTCCAAAAAAGAAGCATAATAATCCCATTCCAATTCTGGCATGTCTTTTTTTGCAAATAAAACTTGTCCGATAGGTTGTTTTATCTTGCAAATTGGGAAAATAGGGTAAGAAGAAAAACCTCTTTTTTTGATTTGATAGGCTGCTTCCTTCAAATTATCTGCAATCTTGACAAAATTAGTCGTCAGTTTGCCCAAATATTTGGTGTCTAATTCTGCGTCGTTGTAATCTTCTATTTCCATTTTTTAAATTTTATGTCGTTGGTAAGGACACCAACAACGGCAAAGGGTTTTATAATTTATCTAATAACCTCTCTTGGAAAACTTACGATACTTTCGTGTCCGTTTTCATCAACAGTAGCTACTCCAAAAAGGTAATTATCGATAACAATATTTTCAAGTACAAAGGTAATTTGTTCTTTTGTATTTTGAGTATCATTTTGATAAAATTCTTTTGGTACAAAACGAGCATATTGCCATTGTGGCGCAGTAGTTTCTCTCCAATAAATTTTATAACCAATAATAGTTGTATCTTTTTCTTTTGCTTTATCCCAAGAAAGTGTCGTCGAAGGCTGCACAGCTCCACCAATTTTTACATTTTGAGGAGCTAAAGGCGACCAACCCAAATTTGCAAGTACAATCGCATTGACAGAAGTGAGTTTTGCCAAGTAATCAAAATTTACTCCTGCTACTACATCGCCATATTTTACTCCATCTTCTTCTCTAATATCTTGATGCTGACGATTGTAATTTTCGTAACTTTCCATGATGCGAACACCTGCAAAACCTTCATCATTAAATGGTCTATGGTGTCCTCCTCTTCCAAATCTATCCAAACGATAAATCATGGTAGGATTCATTTCGGGCATATATTTTTGTGTGGTAGAATGGATATAACGAGCAAGTTGGCGAGAAATTCCGTCAATTTCTCCTCCATAAAAACGTCTTCTATTTCTTTCTTGTTCCGTTTCTGTGGGAGGAGTAGGTTCTGCAAAAATACGGAAACTGCGATTATCAATCGTTCCATTAATTCCCTCAATATTTCCAATCATATCATTATTTATCACTCCAATAATATCCCAACCGTCTTTTTTGGCTTGTTCTGCCATAAATTTTCCTCCAAAAAGCCCTTGCTCCTCGCCTGAAAGTGCTGCAAAGACAATACTATTTTTGAATTTATTTTTTGAATGAGATTTTGTCAAAACTCGTGCAGCTTCCAAAATTCCTGCAATTCCTGTGGCGTTATCATTCGCACCAGGTGCATCTATTGTAAAATTAGTTACATCAGACGCACGAGAGTCAATGTCGCCAGACATAATTACATAACTATTTGGATTTTCTGTTCCTCTAATAATAGCAATTACATTGACAATCCAAACATCATTTACAATACGTTCGTTTGTACCTTTTTTGAGTAAATTTCTTTGATACGAAACTTCTAAACAGCCATTGCATTCTGCCGAAATTTTATCAAACTCTGCTTTTATCCATCTTCTGGCTGCACCAATTCCACGAGTAGCCGAAACTGTATCTGAAAGTGTATGACGAGTTCCGAAGTCTGCTAGTTTTTTGACATCATTTTCTACATTTTGAGTAGAAACATTTTTTATAATTTCATAAATTTTAGGGTCATATTCTGAATAAGAATTTGAATTTTGAGCAAAACTTTGGATAAAATAAAAACTAGAAAATAATAGAAATACAGAAAGTAAAGGGATACGAAGTAATTTCATCTTGGGTAAGGTTAATTATAAGGAATTGTGAGTTATTAATTGTGAACATACTACTAGACATTATCTTGTCAAGACACTTTGGAAGTGTCAGACAATTTGCAAAATCAACTGTCTTGACACCTTTTGAGGTGTCCGACAGAATAGCTTGAAAAAATGTCCAGTAGTATGAATTGTGAATGATAAATGAATACAAAGCACTATATATCAGTAATTTACCAAAACAATTTGTGTAGTTTATTTATTTCTCATTCCTAATTTAAAGGTTAAATAGTTTCAACTATTACACTTTGATTTAGTTTTTCTGTGAAATTTTAATAAATGGTAAAATTACACCAAAACAAAAGCTATTTTGCACTTACGTTTATTTTTTATCTACTGACGAAAACTAAAGTTTTCGGTACAGTTGTACTCACGCTAAAGCGTAAGCTACAAACATACTTTAGTGAAATTTAGCTGTTATTTTAGTATTACTATTTTAGATTTAGAGCAATAGAAATAATTTTTGAGCATAAAAAAATGACATTACTTTCAGAAGAAAATAATGTCATTTTTAAATTTATGATTTATTAATCGTATCTCTTATTCAACAGAATAAGAATGTAGATTAAAGAATTTCAGTTACTTGACCAGCACCTACTGTACGTCCACCTTCACGGATAGCGAAACGAAGACCTTTTTCCATTGCGATTGGTTTCAATAATTCAACAGAAATAGTGATGTTATCACCAGGCATAACCATTTCTACGCCTTCTGGAAGCTCAATAGCACCTGTTACGTCTGTTGTACGGAAGTAGAATTGAGGATTGTATCCTTTAAAGAATGGAGTATGACGTCCACCTTCTTCTTTTTTCAATACGTAAACTTCTGCTTTAAATTTAGTGTGAGTAGAAACCGAACCTGGTTTAGAGATTACCATACCACGTTTGATTTGTTCTTTATCAACACCACGTAAAAGAATACCAGCGTTATCACCAGCTTCAGCAGCATCTAATAATTTACGGAACATCTCTACACCTGTAACAACAGATTTGATTGGAGCTTCACCTAATCCTAAGATTTCAACTGGCTCACCTACTTTGATAGCACCACGCTCTACACGACCAGTAGCAACAGTACCACGACCAGTAATAGAGAATACGTCTTCAACAGGC
>DAIUBX010000208.1:2174-5817 GCA_036846465.1 Bernardetia sp. | reverse complement strand
TGCGTTTAAAATTAGTGGGAAATGGTGTAAGAGATGAATTGATGGCATTACAAGTAGGTTCAGTTTTCGAAACGTGGTCAGAAATTACGTTTTATCAACCCGTAGAAGATGAAGCCTTTCGAGTAGAACGCTCTGGAACAGACGTCGACCCCGAAAATAAGCCTGTTAAGCAATGGCGTAATTATTTTATTGTTGAAGTACCAGCCAAAGAAGAAAACACAATTTATATTCGTGTGCATTCGAACGAATTGCGTTTTCACCCTAAAACTATTTATGCAGGTGCAGGAAACGCTGCAAGTATAAAAGAAGGCTCGGAAGAGTTTACGTATGCACAAGGAATTTTTCAAGGAATTTTGTGGGTAATGGCATTTTATAATTTGCTATTATTTTTTATTATTAGAGATAAATTGTATTTATATTATGTTTTAATGATTCTTGGAATACAAATAAATGTTTTTTATTATTATAGATATATTTATTTTCTTTTTCCAACAGCCCAACTTCTGATTCGTTCTTGCATAGTCATTTCGCACCTTTTCATGATAGGTGGTGGTTTATTATTTTTGCAAAGTTTCTTGAATCTAAAAGAATTTTTACCCAAATGGAATAAAGTCATTAAAATAATCAACTCTATTTTAACTCTAGCAGTTATCACATACATTTTAGATAATTTACTTTCTACTACTCCAGTTTGGCAAGATGAATTACAGATAGGTAGTTTTGCAATACGCATAATTCTTCTAATTGCTTTGATAGGTTCTATTTTAGCTCTAGTAATTGGTATTTTGGTTTTACGAGAAAAGGCTATTCAGCAGCTCGTTATTATTTAATTGCCACAAGTGGATTGCTACTGGGTGGATTTTTTTATGCCCTTTCTTATATATTAAATTTGAATGGAATAGAAGTAGAATCAGATACATTTACCTATTTATTTCAAGGTGGTGTCGTGATTCAACTTGTTTTTTATGCACTCGGTATTGGCTATCAAGTCAATCGTTTGGAAAGAGAAAAATCTGATGCTCTTGCCGAAAATTTAGAATTACAAAAAGAAACTACTTCACTTTTAGAGAAAAAAGTAAAACAAAGAACCGTAGAAATAGAACAACAAAAAGAAGAAATCGAAGCTATCAATGCGTCTTTAATGGAACAAAAAACATTGATGGAAAAACGAAATCAAGACGTTACTTCGAGTATAAATTATGCAAGGCGTATTCAAGATGCCGTTTTGCCTGATTTGCGTTCCTTCAAACGCAGCGTACCGAATTGTTTTGTCCTTTATATGCCTAGAGATATTGTTTCAGGAGATTTTTATTGGTTTGCTCAAAAAGGAAATGAAATTATTTTGGCTGCTGCCGATTGCACAGGACACGGAGTTCCGGGTGCTTTTATGTCTATTTTGGGAGATTCTTATCTTAATCAGATTGTCAATTTACAAGGAATAACAAAAGCTGATTCTATTTTAAGTCGTCTGCATGGACAAATTCGAAGAGCTTTGCGCCAATCTAGTACAGAAAACAAAGATGGAATGGATATTTCGATTTGTGTAATTGATTTAGAACACAATCATGTCACGTTTGCAGGTGCAAAACGTCCTCTTCTTTATATTCAAAATGAAACAATTTTTGAAATAAAAGGCGACAAACATTCGGTAGGTGGTTTTCATACTGATGCAGAAAATTCTTATACAGCTCATCAAATAAATTTTGATACACCCACAGCATTTTATATTTTTTCTGATGGATATGTAGATCAATTTGGAGGACAATACAATAGAAAATTCATGACAAAAAATTTCAAAAATCTTCTTTTAGAAATTCATAAAGAACCAATGGTAAAACAAAGACAACTTCTTGCTCAAAAATTTGAAGACTGGAAAGGACACAACAAACAAATCGATGATGTAATTGTAGTTGGTTTTCAAATTGACCCAAATAAATAATCAATAAACGAAATTGTCTTTGTTGAAATTTTATCTAAAAAGATTTTTGATTTTATACCATGCTCCTCTTGGCGAATACCATTTTGATTTTTTCTCTACTACTAATACAATCAGTCCAAGATTATGTGTATCTTCATCAAGAGTTGTGTTTAAGGTAGTTTGATTTGTTTCCAACTCTATTTCTTTGTCTTTACAACTTATATAACTAAAAACTAACGTTGCATTTTGAGGAACATCTGTTAAAGTATAATTTCCCTCCATATCCGTTACAGTTCCTTTATTTGTTCCTTTTACAAGAACGGTTACTCCTACTAATGTTTCGCCTGTTTCATCAGACAGCTTTCCTTTTACTGTAATAGAATCTGGAATTAGGACGGTAAAACCTAATGTACGGAAGCTTTCTGCTTCTAAATTTGGAGCAGTAAAAACAAACTCTTTTTCTTCAAAATCAATTTCAATAAATTGATTTGTAGGCGAAGTTTTGACTTCAATTTCTTTCGTTTCCAAACCTTCATATTCGACTACCAAAGTTACAAACTCTTGATTTTGAGCTAGTTCATTTGGAATATAAATTGAAAAAAGACCGTTTTCTAAAGAAACTGTTTTATGTTCTGTTCCTTTTATAGAAATGATAGCATTTGATAAAACTTTATTTCCATTTTTCACCTTTCCATTAATGGCAATTTCTTTTCCTTGATTTTGATTAGAGTTTTCTGTTTCTAAATTTTGATGTTGTTGATTAGTTGTAGTTTCGTTTTGTGCCTTTGCATCAGTAGAAGCCAAAAAGAAAGCAAAACAAGCTGCTGCAAGTTCTTTTAAAAATAACTTTCTACGTGGTGTTTCTTGAATTATACTTTCTTTTTCAATCAATTTTCTATCAACTTGACTTTTTTTGAAATGCCCACAGGTATTTTGACCTTTGTATTCTTTGAAATAATTTATGATTTCGGTATCAGACATTTGAGAAAAATCAATGACTAATTTTTGACACGAACCACAAAAACGCCCTTTTTCTTGGGAATTCATTTTGTTCCAATCTTCATGACACGGTTCTGGTAAATTTACTTTCATATTGCTTTTTTTGATTTTAAATGATTAACGTTTTTTAAATAGCGTAATCTTTATATAAAGTGCTGCAAGAAAATTCTATTTTACCAAATTAAATTTCTGAAAACATAAAAAAAACGATACTTCCTTTTTTAGAAATATCGTTTTATGTAGCTTACTCTTTAGAGTGAGTAAAATTGTACCGTACACTTTAGTGTTCGGATAAATTTATCATTCAACTCCCCAATCAAAAATGGTAAGTTCTGAAATAATTCCTCGTTCTATAATTTTCTGTCCGAAACATTCAGGTTGATTACAAAACAAAAGACTTTCTGTTTTTTTATAAACCAATCCTACTTCATCAGCATAAATTTCATAACGCAGATTTTTATCTACCAAACTAGAATCTTGACTTTCAATAACGGTAATTGTTCTAGGAAAATTTATATTTCCAACCAATTTTGAAACATTTACATCTTGTGCCAAAAAATCTTTTGCAGGACGAGCATTAAATAAATAGCCGTTCCATGTCTTGCCTTCTTCTATCGGAAAATCAAGTTTTACGTAAGGTACATTATGTTCCATTTTTACGATTACATTCTCATCTTTTCTGACTGAAAAAACAGAATCCAAACGAAAATTTTCCAAGCCATTTGG
>DAIUBX010000208.1:0-2164 GCA_036846465.1 Bernardetia sp. | reverse complement strand
CGCAAGACTTCATTGAGTTTTTCGCCATTTTCTCCCACAAACTCATCTCCAATTACTTCTTTGAGTTGATATGTCGTAGTAACAGGCGTTTCATTCAGAGCAAAACGAGTTTGCTTTACAGAAAAAGTCTGAAATTGTCCTTTTTTAATAGGATAAAAAGATTGTCCAATAGTAATATCTTTGGGCTGTTCTGGGTCTTTCTGACAAGAAGTAAAACCAAATAGAATCAAAAAGCTCAGAATAGAATATATGTATAAAGTTGTATTTTTCATTAATTTAAAATTTTATATAAAAATAAAATATGATTTAGCTTTATTGATAAATGAGTTCACAAAACTTGCCAAAAATCTAGTTCCACTTCCAATCTGTCTCATTCAGATAGTCAATATTCAAATCTGTAATGATTTTTTTGAACCTTTCAATATTCAAAACATAATTTTTAGGAATAATAATCGCTCCTCCTTTTTTCATCTGTAAGAAAAAATGTTTTTTGAGTTCAATGAGTTTTTCGACATCAGATGTTTTTATTTTTCCTTCTTTTCCTCGTTCTTTAACATAAAAGTAGGTATTATTTCCTAATTTTAACGCATCAACGTGGTCTAATCTATCTGTATAATTTTTTTTGATATGCTTGAGATAAGACTTTTTGTATTTCCATTTTGAATAAAAAGGATAAATTAAGAGCCATATAGCAGCTAAAAAAATACAAATCAAAATAACGTCTGGATTGTTGTTATAGAAATAGACAAATACACCTATCAAAATGTACATAATCGGAACAGCAAAATGTGCAATCAACCGTTTTTGTGTAATAGATTTGGACATGGAAGTGATATACAACTGATATTCTAGAAAATCTTCTTCTGTAAGTGTGTATTCTATTTTCATTGAAGTTATTTTTTTATAAAAATACAATTAGTGCATAAAATTACAAATTCCTACCTTTGTAGTACGCATAAATCGTATTTTTTTAAGCTGTTATTTTTCGATTTAATTAATGAATTACATTTTTCATTAAAAAATTATCCATTGTCAATTCCTTTCTTATGAGCCTCAAACGCATACAAGCCCCTATTCAATCAGAAATGAAAGTCTTCGAACAAAAGTTTAGAGATTTTATGCGTTCTGATGTAATGCTTTTGGACAAGATAACCAATTATATTGTCAAAAGTAAAGGCAAACAGATGCGTCCGATGTTCGTTTTTCTTTCGGCTGGAATGTGTGGAACGATTGGAGAAACGACCTATCGGGGTGCTTCTTTGGTTGAGCTTTTACATACGGCTACGCTTGTACACGATGATGTGGTTGATGAGTCAAATTATAGAAGGGGTTTTTTTTCGATAAATGCACTATGGAAAAATAAAGTGGCTGTTTTGGTAGGCGATTATTTGCTTTCTCGTGGTCTTTTGTTGTCGATTGATAATGGAGATTTTGAACTTTTGCGTATCGTTTCGAATGCCGTTAGAGAAATGAGTGAAGGAGAATTATTACAAATCGAAAAATCAAGAAAATTAGATATTACAGAAGACGTTTATTTTGAAATAATAAGACAAAAAACGGCTACACTTATTTCGGCTTGTTGTGGTGTGGGTGCAGCTTCATCAGGTGCAGACAAAGCGACAGTAGATGTAATGAAAGATTTTGGCGAAAAAATAGGAATTGCTTTTCAGATAAAAGATGATTTATTCGATTACGGAACTGCCGAAGTAGGAAAGCCTTTAGGAATTGATATTAAAGAACGAAAAATGACTTTGCCTTTGATTTATGCTTTAAAAAATGCCTCTCCTGCTGACAAAAAACACATCATTTATTTAGTCAAAAATAAAAACAATAAAGCCGATAAAATAGCCGAAGTTATAGAATTTGTCAGAAAATCGGGAGGAATAGAATATACCAAAACAGTAATGCAAACCTATTACAAAGAAGCCATGGAAATGCTAACCATTTTTCCAGATTCTGAACACAAAACATCACTTATGGAATTGGTGAAATATGCTATTGAGAGGGATAAGTAGGATTTTTTGGTTCTATATGATTTTAGTTGCATTTTTTGTTTGATAATTCAAGCGAGGACGCTTGAATTAGACAAAAAGCTGGTTCAAGCGTCCTCGCTCACTGTTGTCAACTTAAGGTTTTTATGTATTGCTCGTGAGGACACCCTAGC
>DAIUBX010000207.1:0-5826 GCA_036846465.1 Bernardetia sp. | reverse complement strand
TATTTTGATAACTTTAAAAACAAAAAAACCTATCTCTACAAGAAATAGGTTTTGTCTATATTCAAAATGAAAAAATCAAAAAATGAGTGGGTTTAGAGAAATTTTAAAACTTTTTAGAACCGTCTTTTTGCACCACAAAACGCAGTGTATAATGTCTTGAATCTTCAATCGGTGCTGTTGTAATATCAGAAGGAGCATTTTTGTAATAACTCACAATCTCTACTTTTGCATATTTTTCATCAGCAGTACGGATAACCAAAATTTTTCCTGCAATCGGACTAATTCCATTTGTACTTGGGTCGTAATTGTACCAACCCTTTCCAGAACCTGTCGTAATAGCTAAATCCGTTGGCGAATTATCTTGATTGAAAACTTGATTTTCAGGAATTTCTTGAAGCTCACTAAATAAGCCATCAAAAATATAAGCTCCTCCCTTTCCTGTTCGGATTGCACCACCATTTACGATAATAGTTGTGGCACGAAAACCAATATCCCATTTGTTGGTCGCACTATCTGTGTTGGCAATTATTTTATTTTCACGCAAACTAAAAAGCGTAAATTTTCCTGTCGTGCCTATCGGTCTTCCACTCGTTGGGTCGATTTGAATAGGGTCTGCAACAATATTACTTGCCGTTTCTACGGTCAAAGGTTCTGGTTTTGGGTCTTCTTTGTCGTCTTTGCAAGAAGAAAAAACAAAAAGACAAGTTGCTAAAAGCAAGAGTACATTTAAAGAAAAAGATTTCATAGTTGGTTGAATTAAATTGAGGTTGAAATTGATTTTTAAAGGTCGCAGTATGTCGCTCGTGGGACACGAGCAACGGATAGATTTTTTATTTAACATAATAAAATTTTATTTTATAAAATCAGCAATTCTTCAAAGAAGAATTAACTTGACCGTTGCTCGTGTCCCCACGAGCGACCTGCTAAAAAAACTAAGGTTTTATCCACAAAAGAGAACG
Organism: Bernardetia sp.; assembly: GCA_036846465.1. Taxonomy (GTDB): domain Bacteria; phylum Bacteroidota; class Bacteroidia; order Cytophagales; family Bernardetiaceae; genus Bernardetia. The sequence continues at coordinate 4,867 of DAIUBX010000207.1, read as the reverse complement.
GAATTTTTTGTACTCTTTAGCAAGTAATAAACTATTGATTGCCAAAAATCCACCTGTTTGGAAAAGTTCGGCTATATCATTGGGTTCTAAGAAAAGATGAAATAAAAAAATATGAAGGGTGATAGGAAAAAGCATCAACGCACCGACAAAACTCATATATTGGCTCAAAATCATCAAACCAAAAATAATTTCACAGATTCCTAAAAGTTGCCAAAAATAACCCGTTTGTTTCATTCCAAAAATGTAGTTTTTGATGATGAGTTTGTCAGGATTTTCTTTTAGTTCTTTACTTCCTTCTGTTTCGATTTGTGTAATCATTTGAGTAGGTTCAGGCAAACGGTTTTGCAAATTTTTGATAGCCACCATACAGCATTATTCCTCCCAAAATGAAGCGAATAGCTATAAAAAAGATAGTTTGGATTGTTTTTGAGTTCATTGTTTTGTTTGTAAAAACAGGGTTAAAACCCTGTTCAATTAAAAAAAAATACATGAATTATAAATTGGACAGGGTTTTAACCCTGTTGATAAGTATGATTTATTTATTTTTGAATTAAAAATTGCATTCTTACCCACAACAAACGCCCAGCGAGTGTTGGAATAAAATTTTCGTCTTTGTAATTGAGTAAATTATCTGCACCGATTTGAAGGTTGAGTTTTTGGTTAAAAAATTGTTTTCCTGTTGAAATATTAATTGTTGTGTAGCCTTCGACATATTCATTTTGAGCATCTAAAATTAAATTTCCGTTTCGGTCGCCAAAACCGTATTTGCTTCTATAAATTGCCCTCAAATTAGCCGAAAAGCCATTTTTTGAGTTTTGATAAAATAATTTTGCATTTGCCATGTGATTGCTTCGTCCCATAAGTCCTCCATAATCTGACTTTGAAAGGCGTTTTGTTTCTAGCGTTTCAGGATTTCTTGCAAAATATTTTCCTTCGTCAATTTTCTTCAAAACCGTTTTATCTTTGGCTTCCAAATATTGATAACCAGCCGAAAAAGTAAGCGTAGAATTTGCAGTATTTATAATGGAATAATTTAATTCAGTTTCAATTCCTTGCGTAAAAATGCTGTTTAAGTTGGTGTAACTAAATAGGTTTTGTCCATTAGTTTTACGAGCCACCACCTGCGTTTCTATCAAATTATCGACATCGTTTCTAAAAAAATTAGCTTTCAACACTAGCTTTTTAGTTGCGTTATAAGTTATTCCAAAATTATAAGAAATCGAACTTTCTGCTTTTATTTCTCTACTATCATTCGGATTTAATACAATTTCTGCTATCTGTCCTGCTCGTTCTAAATCTGCAATTCCTTGTAAAAGTTCCTCTGTTCCGAAAACGGAATAACCAGCAACGGCATTGGTAAAATTGAGATAAAGCTGTCTAAAATCAGGCGTTTTAAAACCCATTCCTGTTGAAGCTGTCAGACGAATTTTAGGTGAAATTTGATAATAAGAGGCTATTTTTGGACTTAATTGGTTTCCATAAATAGAATGGGAATCAAACCTAGCTCCCAACGTAATATTTGATTTTTCATTGATAAAAAATTCATGTTGAGCAAAAATATAATTGGTTTGAAGATGTTTTTTATCTGTATAACGAGTAGAACTAACCGACTCATTTACACTTCCAATTCCTGCTGTAAGAAAATGCTTTTGATTGAATGAATACACACTTTGAAACTCTGGACGGAAAAATGTTTGGTTAAAAAATGTTTCATCATAAACCGAATTATCATTTTCATAAAGTAATTTTGAATCTGTTTGATACTTAGAATAATACAATCTAAAATAAGTACGCCATTTTTGAGTAAGTCGCCAATCCAAATTAGTCAGAATATTATAATCAGTTACTTTTCCATCGCCTGAAATTCTATCTGATTTTTCTTCTGTACCTATATCAAAACGTGATTTTTGATTTTCTTCAAAATACCTTCCCGAAACAGAAAGGCTTATTTTTTCTGTAAAAGTATAAGCAATTTTACTTTGAAAAGTATAATTATGAAACGGCTCAACCGTTTGTCCATAACTATTCGGTGTAAAATCATATCCATTGCTTCCGTATCGATTTGCAAAAGTTGTGATAGATAATTTGTCTTTTTTGGTTTGAAAAGAAAGAGCTAAATCGCTTGTTTGATTTGTGCCATAACGTGTCGAAATGCTGCCTTCTGTTCCTTTCGGATTTTTTGTAATAATATTAATTACTCCTGCCAACGCCTCCGAACCGTACAAACTAGAACTTGCTCCCTTAATAATTTCGATGCGTTCGATATTTCCAACGGCAATACGTGAGAGTTCTAAAGTTCCTGCTGTTCGTCCAATTATTGGTTCTCCATCAATCAAAATAAGTGTATAATCTGGGTCAAAACCTTGTAACTGAATGCCTTGTCCGTGTTCTTGAATAAGTGTAAGCCCTGTTTGTTCTTGCAAAACATCACTCAAACGCAAACTTCCCATTTGTTCGATTTGGTCTTTATCAATAATTGTCATGGGAATCGGAATTTCTGAAAGCAGTTTTCGCTACGAGTTGCTGTAATGACAACTTGTTCTAAATTTTCGGTTTTTAGGCTATCATTTTTGTTTAAATTTTGGCTTGATTTATCATTTTTTTGAGCGTATAAATTTTGATTATTTAGTAATAAATTAAATACTAAAATAAACAAAGATAAATAAGCAAAAGAAAGAAATTTTAAAGTAAATTTTTTCATGGCTGGTTAAAATAGTTGTAGCAGTTTCAAGAGTAGTTAAGATTATGAATACGGTTGTGAAAAATTTTTTGTGAGTTATTTTTCAGAAAAGTCTTTATTTTTTATTCAAATTTTCTCTAAATGCTTGATTTTTAGAACTTTTATCACTTTTGAAAGGATTTTGAGTAGATTTGATGACACAAAATTAAGTTTATTTAGACTGATTCCAAATAAAAATTGAAAATTTTTACAAAATTATTTTTATTTAATCTAAATAAGAATAAATTTGCAGCATCAAACAGCGACTTACCTCGTCAGTTTGAGTAATTAGTGCTTCATTTATTTTAAATACAAAAAAAATACTTTTATGAAAAAGAAATTTCTCTTTTCGACGGCTCTATTTCTATGCCTTTTTGCTTCTGTTCTTTTGGGAATGGCTTTTACTTCTCCTACTGATAATGACCCCAATCCGAAAGATAAACAAGCAATAAAATCTATGTGTGGTTGTTATGAAGTTCGTTTTGATTTTGCTGAAACGTTTGCCACCGATACATCTTATAAGTTTCATGACAATTATACTGCGAGTGGTTTGGAGTGGGTGGAATTAGTAGAAGAAACGCCTACTTTTGTTTCGATGCAGCATCTTTTAATTGCTAATGATACCATGATTATTAAGCATTGGCGACAAGATTGGAGCTACGAAAACACCGATTTTTATATGTATGACAAGGATAATCAATGGAAATTTATCAAAAAAACAAAGTCAGAAGTAAAAGGACAATGGACTCAAAAAGTATTTCAAGTAGATGATAGTCCACGTTATGAAGGTTCTGCAAGTTGGGTTCATGTTGATGGTCGTCAGTATTGGGAAAACACGACAGATAGTCCACTTCCAAGACGAGAATTTACGGTACGCAAAGATTATAATGTAATGATTCGTACTAATCGCCACGAAATTACAAATCAAGGTTGGTTGCATGAGCAAGACAATGACAAAGTTTTGCGTCAAGACAATAAAGCTGATTTTAAAATTGCGAGTGAAAAAGGAATGAATTTTTATAAAAAGGTTGATGATTCTCGTTGCAAATCGGCTCAAAGTTGGTGGAAAACAAATAAAGATTTTTGGGCAGTTGCTAGAGCAGAATGGAACAGCGTTTTTGCTAAAAATAAAGATTTGAAACTTAAAGGTGTGGTAGATAAAAAGCCTTTATTTATGCATCTTTTTCCTTTAGAAACTACACAGACGGATAAAATAAAGCCTATTATTACAGAGTTTGTGGAGGAATAAACGGAATTAATCTATTTTCAATTCAAAATATACAAACCTATTTTATTCATCAAGTTAAATGAAATAGGTTTTTTGTTAAAAAAAAATCTAATAAACAAAGCGCATTCGATAGATTTTCTTTTATCTTTGAATAAAAATCCGTACTTTAAAAATTAATTCTCAAAAAGATAGCGAGATTTGCTGAATTTTAAATAAAATCAAACAAATTGAAAAAAATCTGATATATTGATTTTATTTCTGTTAATTTTTGTTTAGTTTCGCTATTGATATTCTATTCTTACATCATCAATTCATTGAATGTTCAGTTTTTAGGCACGATTTGATTGCCGAACAATTAAGGAATTATGGTGTTTCATCGAAAAATTATTGAAACTCATCTGATTTATCGCAATTTTTTGAAAAAAGGTAGGGTATTTACTCACACATTAAAGTATATTTGAATAAATGATTGAAAACTAAGACAATTATTTCTCTGATTTTTTCAGATTAAGACAAAGAGGAATAAAATTATTAGTTTTGATTATGTTTTTTTAAAAGTTATATTTAACTCTAGGTGTATGGATAACGATTTCGTCATATATGATTTTTACGATCAAATGCGTAAACATCAAACGTTACTAGCTTTTCAAGGAGTGGTTTCTCAAGATTTGCTCTCTCGTTTGGCGAGTAGTTTGAAGCGCAAAAGTTCGCAAGAAGACCCTAATATTGGACGCAAAATATTTGCGATTTTTATTGAGCTTTCTCAAAATGTAAGCCTTCATTCTATAGAAAAGTCATATTCTATAAAAGAAGACAAACCTATTGGAGTGGGCTATCTTTTAGTGAGTGAAGCTGATGATCATTTTTTGATTTCTTCTTCTAATCTAATAGAAAATTCTATACTAGACCACGTTATGGAA
>DAIUBX010000206.1:0-5926 GCA_036846465.1 Bernardetia sp. | reverse complement strand
GTCAATACAGAAGACGAAGAAGCACTAAGACGTTCTATAAATAATCCAAAAAGAAGTATTGGCGATACAACTGTTCAAAAAGTATTTTTAGCATCAAGAGAAAATAATGTTCCTATTTCAAAAGTAATTCGTAACGCATCATCATTTTTAGGAAAAGGACGAGCAGGAACAAGTGTAGAAAAATTTGGAGAATTAGCAAAAGCATTTCAATTAATTGCCTCCGAAAATGATGCGTTTACGGCTGCAAAATACATCGCTCAACATTCAGGAATCGTAAAAGCGCTTTTTGATGACGAAACGCTAGAAGGTAGAGCAAGATATGAAAACGTACAAGAACTTTTGAATGCAACCCAAGAATTTGTACAGAATAAAATTAGTGAAGCCACAACAGAAGAACCCGATACTTCGCTTTCTTTGTTCTTGCAAGAAGTTGCTTTGCTTACATCTGTCGACCAAGCGAGTGAAGACGAAGATGCTGTTACGATGATGACCATTCACGCAGCCAAAGGGCTAGAATTTGAGTATGTTTATTTGGTCGGAATGGAAGAAGAGCTTTTTCCGTCTTCAAGAATGATTGCCTCTTTGCAGGATTTGGAGGAGGAACGACGCTTGTTTTATGTTGCTGTTACTCGTGCAAAAGAACGCTTGACACTCTCGTATGCGTTGCAGCGTTATCGTTTTGGGAGTTTTAATTCGTGTGAACCTTCTCGTTTTTTGTTTGAGATTGACCAAGAATTATTCAATGCTCGTTCTCGTTCTATTCAAAAAAATAATCCGAATCACATGACCAATTTTATGCGTCATCGTGCAGCCGAAAAGGAACAAGAAAACAAAAAGACAGGAACGAATGAAACAGGAAATCTAAAACCTTTAAATTCTGTAACTAATAATTCTCCTTTTGTTTCCAGTAAATCGGAAGATATTGTAGAAGGAATCAGAGTCGAACACCCAAAATTTGGTTTCGGAACAGTCAAAAAAATTGATTCTTCGACAAGTGGAAAACGTGCTACTATTGGTTTTGATACCGAAGGCGATAAAACACTTATTTTGAGTTTTGCTAAATTGAGAATTGTTGAAAATTGATTTTTAAATTAAACTAAAAAAACAAGAATAACGTATTTACTTATAAACCACCATTTTATAAAAATCAAAATTATGGAAATTACAGTAAAAATAGAAGAAAACAGGCTTACAGAGTTTTTAAATTATTTAAAAAAAATAGACTTTGTAAAAGATATTCAAGTTGGAAAATCTGACAAAACAGAAGAAGTAAAAAACAAAAAAATTTCTTTAGCCGAAAAAGAAGCTAAATTAAGTCCTGCTGCAAGAGAAATTTGGGAAGGAATAAAAGAAGGATTAGAAGATGTAAAACATGGTAGAACTCGTCCTATTGAAGAGCTTTTAAAAGAATTAGAAGAAGAAAACGAATAATAATGAAAATAGGAACTTCGCAAAATTTTGATAAAGAGTTGAAACGTTTATTCAAAAAACATAAGTCAATACCTCAAGATTTACGATTATTGAAAGAAAGTCTAATTGATAATCCTGTTCAAGGAAAATCGTTAGGAAAAGGCTGTTATAGAATCAGAATGGCTATTTCTTCCAAAAATAAAGGTAAATCTGGAGGTGCCAGAGTAATTACTTTAGTTCAAATTATCGACGATTTAGTTGTCTTGCTTTCAATCTATGACAAAAATGAAAAAGAAACTATATCAGATTCAGAATTAGATGATTTGATAAATGACTTTAATTCAGAAGAAGAGAATTAAAATTCTAGTTGTTCGTATATCAAAAACCTCCTTATTTCTAATTCTAAAAAGAAGTAAGGAGGTTTCGCTTTTGTAGAAATACATTCATAACTCACAATTCATCATTCACAATTAAAAAAATTAGTGCATTCTATCTCCACGAAGCTCTAAACTTTTCATAATTTCAGATTCATAATTCAAAAACTCTTGCCAACGTTTATCTACTTTTTCTTTTGGTAAATATTCCTTAGCCAAAGCAATAAAAACAGTATAATGACGAGCTTCTGAAACCATCAATTCACGATAAAATTTCTTTAATTCTTCGTCTTCTATTGTGTTTGAAAGCATTTTGAAACGCTCACAACTACGTGCTTCTATTAGCGCATTTACCAAAAGATTATCCAAAAGGCGCATTTCTTCGCTTCCTCCTTTTACCATAAAATCACGTAATTTAAGTGCATATTCGTCTTTTCGTTTGCCTCCAAAAGTAAGTTTGCGTTTGCGAAGCTGCTCCAAAACCATTTCAAAATGTGTCCATTCTTCGGCAACGATTGGCGTAAGTGTATCGACAAGTTTTGGCAAATGATTATAGGTTACAATCAAAGAAATACAAGAAGAGGCAGCTTTTTGTTCGCAATAAGCGTGGTCTGTCAAGATGTCTTCGATACTTTCTTGAGCTAATTCTGTCCAGCGTGGGTCAGTTGGGAGTTGAAGATGAAGCATTTTTTGAATGGTGAATTATGAATGGTAAATGGTGAATTATATTTTCGTAAAATCATTAATACAATTCAAAGTAAAATTATAAAAAGATATTTATAAGGGTCGATAATATCGCAATCGTCGCACGATTAATTTACAATTTCTCCTCTCAATCTTCTGATACGCTTTCTTGCTTCTACCACATAAACACTACCGGGATAATCTACAAGTTGTTTTTTGTAATATTCTTCTGCTTTTTGCTTGTCTTGTAGATTCTCTTCATAGATTTTTCCTAAAAGAAAATTTGCATCATCACCAAAAATATCTGTTGGATTGAGTTTTAAAACAGTTTTTAGTTTTTCGGCAGCCTCATCAAAACGTCCCATTTTTTGTAAAATAGTGGCTTCTTTCCAGTAAATTTCATCCGTCAAAGAATGGTCTTCAAAATGAGAACGCATTTTTTTGTAAGCTGATAAAGCATCTTCGTATTGTTGCTGAAAAACAAGCAAATCAATAGCTGCATATTCTCTCATAGCCGTTTCAGACGAATCCAAACCTGTATTATCTTGAATCAAAATAGACAAATCCATTGCATCGTTGGCAATTTCTCTTGAAGTAGCCAGTTTTAAAATATCCAAATGTGCTTTTGCTAATTTAAAATCGCCATTGAAATAGGAAAGTTTGGCATTTTTGAGTTTGGCAGAATAACCCAAAGGAGTTTCTTTTTCAGTTTTTTCTACCTGTGAATACAATAAAGTAGCTTCCCAAGGTTCATTTTTCAAAACATAAATATCTCCTAAGTCTAATTTGACTTGATTTAAAAGCTGATGAGGAACACCTCTAATTTCAGTAATTTTATTGAGTGTAGCAATGGCTACATCTTTTTGATTGAGGTAAAAAGCCTGTAAAAGAGCCATATTACGAGCCGATTTTGCTGTACTTGGACTCCAACCTATTTCAGAAAGTGATTGTTCATAATCGTTGACAAGCGATTTTATTTGTTCTTTATCGATAGGAAATTGATGCTTGATGTATTCTTCTTTAGATTCCATCAAAAAATGTTTGGCTTGTGAATAAATCAATCTTCCTTTATAATTTTCTGTCAAGTGTCCAAAAATAGTCATCGCACTTTTCCATTCTTGATTACTGTAAGCAAGCATTCCGATTTCCATAATTTTTACGCCTTCTGATTTATTTCTTCTATCTAGTGCCTTCGCTTGAGTAAAAGCCATCATAAAATTCTTTCTTTGAAGAAAATACCAAACCAACATTTCACTAAAAACTTCATCACTAGGGTGTTTTTGTACAGCTTCATACAACATAGGCTCTATCATATCCCACTCTTCATCTTCCGACAAACGAGATTGCAACAAATGCTGAACATACGGTGCATCATTGGGCTGTTTTTCTAATAAAGTCAAAAACTGCTCTACCATTTTTTTAGGTTTTCCCATCGCTAAATAGAGAAGACCCAAATCCATATCATAATTTTCTTGTGTGTATTTTTGAGCTTGTAAATAGAGCTTTTCGGCATATTCATAAAAACCCTCCTGTGCCAACACACGAGCAGCCACACGAGCCAAATGAGAATTTGATTTGATAGAATTTATATAATCATTGAAATGTTTATCTGCTTTTTTGTCATCTCTATTTTGTAAAAGAATTTTGGCATAATCAATATTCATTTTTGGGTCTAAGGGTCTATCTTTCAAGCATTTTTCGATATATTTTTCAGCATCTTTGAGTTTTTCCAAACGCAACATTGCATCTAAATAATTGGTGTAGATATACGAAGCTGATGGATTTTTCTTAGCTATTTTTTCGTAATACTGAACAGCTTTTTCGTATTCTCCTTGTTCGTAATATTCATCTGCCAATGCCAAATCTTGTGTATTTTGGGCAACTAAATTTGAAGAAAAAGAGAAGAAAGTAATTAATAATACAGATAGAAAGAGTTTGATAGAATTATATTTTTTCATACTTGGTTATTCGTTATTAGCTTATTCTCGCACACTAAAGTGTACGCTACAGCTACGCTACATACTAGTAGATTTTATAAATTTACACAAAAACACGACTTATTTTTACATTAATCGTTTCAATATTTAAGAATTTATTTTTTTTAACGCCTTATACCAACTATTGTTGCTTACTTTTGTACTAAAGGAGTAAAATACAAGTCAAGCAGTATTTACTTCTAACTTCTTAATTTTAACTTCTAACTTTATTTTTATGCCTCCTAAGTCAAAAAAAGCGAGTGAATCGTATGTTACGATGACCGAAATGGTTTTGCCAAATGATACCAATCCACTAAATAATCTGATGGGTGGAAGACTCATGCATTTGATGGACATTGCAGCAGCTATTTCAGCGCAAAAACATTGTAATCGTGTTGTTGTTACAGCTTCTGTCGATAATGTTTCGTTTGAGGCTTCTGTCCCTTTGGGTGGTGTGGTTACGTTGGAGTCGCATGTCAGTCGTGCTTTTAATTCTTCTATGGAAGTGTATGTAGAAGCGTATGGAGAGAATATTTTGGAAGGTTCTGGACGAAAATTAGCCTACAAAGCCTTTTTGACTTTTGTAGCTGTTGACCAAATGGGAAATCCTATCAATGTTCCCGAACTAGAACCTGAAACAGAAAAGGAAATTATGCTTTTTGATGGTGCTTTGCGTCGTCGTCAGTTGCGTTTGGTTTTGGCAGGAAGAATGAATCCTGAAGATGCAAAGGAACTGAAATCACTTTTCTTTAAGATAAATCCTGAAGTAGAGTAAGTTTTTATATAAACGTTAAGAAATAACCTAGAAGTCTATTCAGTTTTTAATTGGATAGGCTTTTTTTGTATCTTCGTTAAAAGTAAAATCTAAATAAAATAGAACTCAAAAATAGAATAAGAAAAAACAAAATGAATCATTCCATCACCAAGCCTAGAAAAAAACGATTTAATGTAACAGGAAACTGTTATCCTCATTTACATTATATGATGGATATTTCTGCAAAAATGAAAAAAGTAGATGAGCTGATAGATTATGGAGATTATTTTACCATTAGTCGCCCTCGTCAGTATGGAAAAACTACGTTGCTTTTTGCTATTGAAGATAGATTGAAAAATAGTGATGAATATTTACCTATTCTTTTGAGTTTTGAAAATATAGACGAAAAATTGAATGCTACAGAAGCAACTTTAGCACAATCATTTATTAAAAAACTTACTACTGATTTACTAGAAATATATCCTCATTTAAAGGAAAAATTGGAGGAAATAAGCAATCAAACAAACTCTATGTTTGAACTATCTTATTCTATTACTAAGGTTATAATTGATTTTACTTTTAGATGAGGTAGATGCAAGTAGTAATTATTACACTGTTTCAAAATTTTATTTTTGTTCTTCAACAACTACAACACCTCGTTGACGGTTCAAAAATAAAGAAAACTAACCGTCGTTGAGGCTTCGCCGTCAACGAGGTTTTTACAAAAA
>DAIUBX010000205.1:2482-6000 GCA_036846465.1 Bernardetia sp. | reverse complement strand
ACCAAATACGCTCATAGTTTAGAAAAAGTCTAAATAATAAAAATATCAATGAATTTAGAAAATTTCTAATATCATTGTTGTTTTTCTAATTTAATTGTGTTATGTTTGTATTACCAATTCAAACGAAGCACTACACAAATATATAAAAAGTTTTTGGGTAGTGCATAATGTACCATACAAATATATGCAGCACTCCACAACAGTAAAAAAAATAAAGCATAGAAAGTCTCGCAGACCAAATAAGCGAGCTGAACATTTGTGTATCACTTGCACACCTGTTTTCAAGAGAGAGATGGAAGTCCTTGCGTTTTTGCAAGGACATAAAAACGTAACTGATTTTATAAAATCTCTTCTTATCCACCCTGTACTTCCTTCAGAACTTCCTGTTCAAGATGTTCCTTCTAAATATTTCCCAAAACAAAAGGGAAGTATAGAGGACGAAAAATCACAAGTTCGCTTTTATGTGTCCAAAGAAGAGCGTGAAACTATCAACGAGTTTACCAAAAAATCTGACTTTAAATACTACGCTGATTTTCTATTGAGTCAAATTGTGCCTGTTGTGGAGGCGAATCAGAAGCAAATTGATACCTATTTGGATTTTACCGAATCGGTACAACAGCAAACAATATCTTCCACTCCCAAAACACCACATGTATGACAGCAAACAGATACCGATTCCTTGAAAAAGAAATCAATCGACTAGGTACTGACATTTATAGAAAAACAAATAATGGTCAGACTTGCAAAAAAGAAAGTGACCTTTTAGAAGACTACAAAGCTGAACTAAAAGAAGCAAGGGACAAAATAGACCGAGAACTCAAAAAGCAAAAACTACAAAATACCTAAAAATATGATTACGAAACATCAAGGAGAACCAAAAGACTGCGAATGTGAGTCATCTGATATGACCTACTTAATAGACGCTGACAATGTCTATTCAGATAAAGACAAAGAGGAAATGACACAAGAAGAAATAACTTGGGATTTTCAATTTGAACTCTGTTCTCAATGTGATGGAATTGTAGGCATAATTGGATAATAACTAAACACCTAAAAAAATCACCAAACTACCTATATGCTAACTAAAATACCCACTCAAAGCGACTGGATTGCCTTATCTGATGTAGGACTGACAGCCTTCCTTTTTGGAATCCTTCTTTTCCTACTTGGTGTCGCCTTTTTAGAATGGTGGGAAATCAGACCAAAAATAAAATCAATCATCAAATTTATCAAATCAAAAACCAAAAAAATCAAATGAGAGCAAACCCATATAACAACCCAGCACCAACAAAACAACTCGCAAATGTCCGAGTAATGGCAAAAGACTTCAATTCAGACTATGCCATCATCTGCTTTGATAACGACGAACTAGAGGTTCTTCACACCAAAGCAAAGGCAAAAGCAAGAGCAGATTTTGGAAGCCAACTGGATTCTCAAAAACTAGAATTTCAGATTTTGACTAGAGAGAACTTGAAAGTCTAAAATCTCAATCGCACCAACAATCACCAAATTTTACCTAAAAAATCAATTCCAAAACTATCAATCAAACAATCAAACAAATGGAAACAGAAGCACAAGAACATAGAATCAAAAAGACGGACACGCTTTTTCAATTCTATGAAGAACTAGAACAAGAAATGAGCGAGTGTTACATCTCTTCCGATTCTCAAGAAAATGAGAAACGAGCTAGTGAAAATACATACACTCAACTCTTTGATGATTATTTATCAAACAATATAAAAGAGTCGCCAAGTGATGATTTGCTTAGGGAAATTCACACTATCTGTAAAGACCCTCAAATAAATAGGTTGATAGAAGTTCAGATAGAGAAAATAATAAAAAAGGAACTCTCTGAACGAAAAGAACAAGCTAGACTCAAAGTAATCGAAGTTTACGAAAGAATCAAAGAACTACCTCAAAAGGAGGTAGCCTAAAGAAAAAGGGGAGATACTGGGAGAGCAGGGTATCAAACCAATTTTCCATCTAAACCAAAAAGATGGTGAACGTACTGCTCAAATAGGTCTTTAGCTTAACGGTTAAAGCAGTTCACTCATAATGAAAAGAGTACAAGTTCGAATCTTGTAAGACCCACTAAACTAAATCTATTCAATCAAAAAAGCTATGAAAAAGCACTTATCAAGACTATTCAATTTAGCAGCGTATCACACTATCTGTTTTTACATTCTTGCTAAAATAAAATTTGAAATCTTCATCTATAACCTATTACGCAAATGAACGAGCCAATCAACGAGCAAAAAGAACGAGTATTTACACTTCATTTCAATCTAAAAAATGAAATAGGAAATACAGAAATGAAATTTGATTACACAGAATCTGAATTTCTAAAAATCTCTGACCAAAAGGAAGGAGACAACCAAATGTTATCGTGTCAATATGCAGCTCTTTGTTGTGCAGATAAAATGAGAAGTTTATTAGAAGAGATGACAGGGAAACCAACTTACATCGCCGAATTTTCAATCTATGAAGAACCACCAAAAAAATAGTATTCGTTGGGTACTCATCCAACACTATTGGAAATCAATGCAACGCTGGTTTCCAGTTTGGATAAGCTACCAAGAAATGAATGAAAAATCCTTTTCTCCAGCTACCGAATTTGAAAAAGACAGATTCGGCTGTTGCATCAAAACAGAGCAAATAATGGCTTATGAAGAGGACATTTCAGACCGTTCACTAACCTTTCAAATAGCTTTATTAAAGCTAGAAAAAGAACGAAAAGAAAGTGAAGAATAAGCGAAAATAAAGCCTTTTTCTTGCCCAAATAGATAACCATTCCTACACGTTATCGTGTACAGTAGTATAAAAATTAACACAAAAGAAATTATTTAAAACTATTTTTTAATTATGAAAACTTCAAACTTAGAAATAAAAGAACATACTTTTTTAAACGCTTGGGAAATAGAATATCAAGTAGGTAGAAACTACTTTATTATGTGCATTGACACCGAAGATTTAGAAAATGTTTTTGAAGACGAATGGAATTATGAAAAGTATAATTCTCCTCAAGATTTTTTAGAAACTGACGAAGATATTGAAAAACTACTTCTATGGTTTCATACCGAATTTGCTGATGATGTTGAGCCTATCGATAGAAACGATAGTATCCTTTATCAATATAAAATTCAAGGAAAAAAAGGACTTCTACCACAAAATCAAATGGTGGACGAAAAAACGCAAAAAGTAGTCTTCAAATCTACTTTTGAAAAGCAAAACGGATTATGGCAAGAAGTACCAACAAAAGAATATTTGGAAGCTATGGCAAAAAGACTTTTAGCACTTGAAAAAGAGACGCAAGAAATGAAGGAAGAAATGAAGCGAGAAGATGACATTCTTCTAACAACTGATACCATAAAATACAATTACGAAATATCACCACAAACAACAGCTTGAGAATTGTCAACCACGGTGCATCGAATCATCATTCTTCTCCTTCTTCCAATTTTGGATTCATCATTCCCACCGACGATCCACTGGCATTGAAGAGTGTGGTACGCGCGAAT
>DAIUBX010000205.1:0-2472 GCA_036846465.1 Bernardetia sp. | reverse complement strand
ACGCTGCAAGGCGACATGGTAGAATCGATGGTGTAAAAATGAATGGCAAGTCTTACGCTTATAAAAGAAGAGAAGTAGAGAGGTATATATCTTCTAACAAAAAACTTCAAAAATACGCATCGTAAAAAAAAGGGAGTGAAAGCAGTATTGGAAACTGCGTGTCTGACTAGTTATCGGATAAAGTTGAGGGTTCGAATCCTTCCACTCCCTCAAAACTAAAATCAGTTTTAATTCAATTTTTATCAATTCAAATTTAATTTATTCAACTATGAGCAATTCATTAGCCATTCAAGAGCAAAAAGAAATCAAACCTTTTGATGCAAAACAAGCTAAAACAGCTTATCTAACACCAAATAACAATGCTAGTTTAAGCTATAATTTTTGGTCTTTCGACGACGTAAAAGACGACGATGTAACAGCCAAAATAACTAGAGCAGAAGCCAAGCTAAAGAAAGCAGAATCTGACGAGGATTTAGATGAGGCAATTACAGAGCTACGCAAATACAGACGTGTAAATTTAACCTTCAATAGATTTGCAAAAGTATCTGTTGAAAATCCTGCCGACGGAACAGTCAGCCTAAGAGATGCCGTCGTATTTTATGACCCTTGCTCAAACGAGGAGATTAGCATGAAACAGACTATTGCAGTCAGCATTTTACAAAGCCTCAACGATTTGGTAGGACAAGAACAAGATGCAGAAAACTGGGACGCTTCTAAAAATTATCTCAAAGGTGCAATGCTAGACATTACCTACAAAGGTCGCCAAAAGAACGCTACCAACTCTCGCCACAGCGACCAATTTGATGTAAGACCTTCCATTATCCAAAACTAGAAAAACTATGCAAAATGCAGCATTACAAGCCTCCTTACTGGGGGCTTTCAAAAAAATGGAACAAGGACAAAAAGCCGTTCCAAAAAATGTTCCTCAATCCATCAACCTAAAAGGTTACGGATTTAAAGAATTAGAATCTATGCACAAAAAAGGCTTGTGTCCTCGTGGAAATTACGCATCGGGTCGTAAGTTATCTCCATCGGCAGCTTCCAAATTTGTCGCTAATCCACTAGAGTACATTCGCTACATCACACAAACGGAATTTGTAGGAAGTGAAGCAACCGAAATCGGAAACGCTTTTGAAGATGTCCTTTACTTTGGCGAACACGCAAAAGAGCATTTGCACCTTGTGGAACTTCCAAAACCTACTCAAACAATGGCTACAAAGGCAAATAAAGAAGCCTTTGAAACAGCTTTGAACGAGTACAAAGACAAAAAAGCCTGTATTACCGAAGAAGGCAAAACGTTGCTTACCAATATGTATAAAGCCTGTTTGCACAAAGAATTCAAGCTCACGCAAGACATCAAAACCTACCAAAGACAAGTCAAAATAGAACGTACTTGTGAAATTACAGGACTTGAAATGCTCGGTTTTTTAGACTTTAGAAGTGAAGATGGAAAGCATATCATCGAAACAAAAACGATTGATGATATTTCAAAAGCCGAAAATAGATTTTGTTACGATGGAATATGGATTCAAGTAGCTTTTTATTCCTACTTCGCAGAAACGGTTACGATTCTTTTTGTAGAAAAAAAAGAACCTCACGGAATCTTAAGAATGGATTTTACAAAAGAAGACCTGCTCAAATTCAGAAACAAATTCGAAAAAGAAGTTGCCATTCCTTTCGCAAAAGCACTAGAAAAAGGCTTTTACAGAACAGCAGGACAAGAAACAAAATCAAATATTACTCGCAAATTAAAGCTCGGATAGAGCTTACAGGAGCAGTAGTTGATTGAATGTAATTGAATTTTAAACACTTAAAAAGCACAAGAAAATAATATCAATAAAGTAAGCACTTCTACTGGGGGGTATTTATTTGCTAATCATAAGCAAAGCTCGTTTTGCCAATACTATTCCTCATATAACCTTTTCTGATAAAGACATTATGAGATTTATAGAAACGACGGAGCAGGAAATAGAAAATTTCCGAAAAGAAGCAAAAAAAGCTGGGTATATCGATTTTACTGCTGAAAATGGTAAGTATAGATATACAATTATTATTGACTAAACGAAACTAGAAATCTTTTAAAATACTCTTTTGAGGTACATAGAATGACGGAGAAAAAACCTTATTACATAGATGCTATCAATGCTTTTTGGAAAATACCAGAATCTGACTATCTGAACGGAAATGAAATCGCTTTATACTTTATAATTCTTAAAGAATTTAATCGATTTAATTGGCAAAAAGATAAGATAGGTATTTCCAACAACCTGCTTGCCGAAAAAATATCTGTGTCTGAAAAAACACTTATACAAGTACGTAACAAGCTAAAGCAAATCGGAGCTATTGATTTTATCAAAGGTAAAAAAGGTCGTTTGACAGAGTACAAATTACTAACTATTGACTGTAATAATTCCAGCACAAACTCCAGTAAAAAACGGATTGACTGTAATAATTCCAGTACAAACTCCAGTA
>DAIUBX010000204.1:0-6020 GCA_036846465.1 Bernardetia sp. | reverse complement strand
GAAATTGATTTTTTTTGAGATAAACCAATACTTTTCCTTCTGCAAGTTGCCATGTTTTTTCAGTACGGATTTTTTCTATTTCAAATTCAAATTTATAGGATTTTTCACGCTCTTGAATCTCTGAAACTATTTTTCCTTGGTACGCTAAAACTGTTTTTTGATTGTTCTGAGAGATATTTTTGATGTGTAAAGGTCTTTCTTTTGGATTTACATTAACCACCAAACTCATTCCAAGTCCCACAAAAACACCTACTAAAGTCAGTAAATGAAGCCAAGAAAAACGAGTTTTTGAAGTTGCTCTTACAAGAAAATGAAGTCCAAAATAAGCCACCGAAAAAGTAGCCAAAATTCCTAAAGAAAATGCTAAACCAATTTGAGAATATTCGCCTACCAAAATGCCAACAATCAACGCCAAAACAGGACGCACAAGTGGGTAAGAATCCCAACGAAAAAGAGGTTTATCTCGTGGGGTCATAAATTTTTATTATTAGAGTTTAGGATTGTTTTTAGGTTCTAACCGTCGTTGAGGCTTTGCCGTCAACGAGGTTTATTTTTTATCTTCTTGAAAATTAATTTTTTCTACAAACTTGTCATACGTTTCTTTTTCTTCCTTTGGATAACGAATTTCGAAAGAACGAAAACCAGTAGGTGTTTTTTCAGTACGCAAATAATATACTTTTCCATTCTCAAAGCCAGAAATTACGAAAAATTTATCATTAATGGTTTGATATTCTACTTTTCTTTTTTGAGAAATATATTCTTTTTCTTGTTGTAGAGTTCTGTTTTGACCGTTTACGCTGCCCCAAACTAAAAGTTCTATTTTTCCACCGTCAATATAAAAAATCTGTCCATCGTTACTCTTCGAACTTCCAAACGGCTCAAAAATAGCAGGATAGTCCAAACAGTACTCAAAACGCTCATTGCAATAGCTATCTTGAGTAGAACAGGAACAAAGTGTCAGACCTAAGACAAACAAAAAAAGATATGTAATTATTTTAATTTTCATATCTTAAATTTATGGATTTTTTTTGGGATTTAGAAAATTATTTTTGAGATAATTTTGTTTTTCTATAGCTGACAGTTTAACTTCGTTGAGGGCTAAAACCGTTAAAAACTCTCAGAGGTATTTTTATGTTATAAATATTACGAGTACAATGATAGACTTAGAAAAACTAAATCATTATTTTGGGATGTTTAAGGGCTTGGGAATGCAAGATTTGAAAGATTTATTTGCAAACACAAGCCTCAAAATACTTGAAGTTTCTGATTTTTTTATAAAAGAAGGAGAACAAAAAAAACAAATTGCCTACATCAGAAAAGGGTTAATGCGTGTTTTTTTGGTTGATGAAAAAGGCGATGAAGTAACAACTGCCGTTCGTTGGGAAGATCAATTTATTACTTCTTATGATGTTATTTTGTATGAGCGTCCTTCTCGTTTTTATTATCAAGCCTTAGAAAAAACAGAGATTTTAGTCATTGATTATGATTTGGTACAAGAAATTATAAGAGCAAATCCAAAATTAGAACAAGGTAGATTATTTTTTTTGCACAATGTACTCAAAGATTCTTTTGCAAGAATAGAATCTTTTACGCTTTATTCGCCCGAAGAGCGTTATATCGAATTTGTCAAGTCAAAACCCAATATTGTAAACCGAGTTCCTGATAAATATATCGCTACAATTTTGGGAATGACTCCTGTTTCGCTTTCCAGAATTAGAAAACGAATTGCAATGAAGTCACAAAAAAAATAAGTACATTTTTTCATTACTTATCTTTTGTTAATCTCCAAAGGCTGTTCTATATAGTATATTTGTATAAATCAAATCGCTCATAATTCATTTATAATGAGCAAGTTAGTTGATTTATCCACTCTAAAACAAATACTACTATGGAAACTCAAGCCTTTCAATTTTCGCCTTATGTGCCTCTTATTAGTAATTTACTTCGTTATTTTATTTTTGCAGGTTTAGCCTTTTTGATTGTCTATAAATTATTTTCTAATCAATTTTATAAGAACAAAATTCAAACTCGTCTTGCTAAAAAGAAGGATTTTTTGAGAGAAATAAAACACTCTTTTTTCTCTACCCTTATTTTTGGAATTATTGGTTTTGGATTTATTTATTCTCCTCTTGAGTCTTATTCACTGATATACAAAACTATAGGTGATTTTCCGTTGTGGTGGCTGCCTGTGAGTAGTTTTTTGGTACTTGTCATTCAAGATACTTATTTTTATTGGATGCACAAGACAATCCATTCTCCCAAATTATTCAAGCGTATTCATTATATCCATCATCAATCTACTAATCCTTCACCTTGGGCAGCTTATTCTTTTCATTTTTTGGAGGCTATTCTTGAAGCTATAATTATTCCGATTACACTTTTTATTATTCCTGTTCATCCTTTGGCTATTCTTGCAGTCACTTTTATTTCGTTTTTCTTTAGTGTTTATGGACATTTAGGATTCGAAATTATGCCAAAATGGTTTAGAAATTCATTTCTTTTTGAAATCATGAGTACTTCTGTACATCATAATCTACATCACGCCAAATTCAAAGGAAATTACGGACTTTATTTTAGATTTTGGGACAGAATAATGAACACAGAAAATCCTGATTATGTAAAAGAGTTTGATAAAATACAAGAAAATCGTTTTGGGAAAATACATGATAAAGAAGCTAAATTGACTCCTATTTCAACACTTTCCTAATTTTAATTCAACTCTTATTTATTCTCATTTTTTAAAAATGAATAAGAGTTTTTTATTTATTTTCAATCGATTTATACATAATATCGCTTCTCAAAACTTCGTTTTCTTCGTGGTAAAGTTGATATTTTTTGAAGAAAGCAAAAAATATAAATTAATTCTATCGATTTATTCTGATAAAAGAATAAAAAAAAATGTTATTTTAGCAGAACTTTCCTATTACTAAAAACAGTTTCTCAAAAATAATTGTGCAAAACGAGTTATGGCAGACACGAACAATAATAGACTTCCTATCGCACCTACACAAATTCGCAAACAATCCTTTAAACAGGTTACTTTTGGTGGCTATCGCAAAGAAGATGTAAGCGAATATCTTTCTGATGTTGCTGAAAATATGAGTTCGGTAGCTCATCGCAATGAAGAATTGGAAAGACAAGTGGGTTATTTGCATACTGAATTAGCCAAACTCAAAGAAATTGAGCGTACACTTTTAGAATCGCTTTCACAATCACAGGAAGCAAATCGTTTGAATTGGGAACAGGCTCAAAAACGAGCTGATTTGATGATTTTAGAAGGAAAAATGCAAGCCGATGCACTCCTACAAAATGCAAAATCAAATGCAAAAAGTATTCTTTTGAGTACTCAACAACTTGCTGACCAAACACTTACAGAAATGAAACGAGAGATAAAACTCTTGAATTATTCGTATGAGTACAGCGCACAACAAAAAGCGCAGATGATGCAAGAATTGCAGACTTTTATGGAAACAGCTCTTTCAAAAATTGAGCGTTTGTCTAAACTGGATGTAGAACATACTTCTGAAAAAGCCTTGGAACGTGCCGAGAGAATGCACCAACACCACAGTCAGATTATTAGAGAGCAATTAAAACAGCTTGAAGGAGGAAATTATCAAGAATTATATAGTCAAAGTGATGCTTCTTATTCAGATTATTCTTCGCCTACAAGTTATGACAAAGAAACTCCTCGTAAAGTTGTCCCAGAAATTCGTCAAGAAGTAAAATACGGAGCAGAGCAAAAAACAAGGGAAGAACAAGAAAAAATAAAGCAAGAATTAGAACAAGCGCAAAGACAGCAAGAAAAAATTAGACAACAAATAGAAGCACAAGAACAACAAGAAAGACAGAAATTTGCTCAAAAGATGAGAGAACAAGAAAAGGCAGAACAGCAAAAACAACAACAAGAAAAAGAAAAATTATCTTCTCAATCGTCTTCAAGTTCTAGTTCTAGAGGAGTGATTTTTGATTTGAGTGATTTATAAAAATAAAGTTAAAAGTCAGATTTTAGAAGTCAGAAGTAATGATAAAAGCAAAAAAATAATAATAAAAATGAAATAAATTCTATGAATCCATTTGCAAAATTTTGGTTAGGCGTTAGTTTGTATAATAAGGCATTGGCTTTTACTCGTGAACATAATTTGTGGAAATATTATTTTCTACCTGCACTTCTGAATGTAATTATTTTTGTTTCAGTCGGAATTGTAGGCTATTTTTTTGCAGATGGTACAGTAGAATGGCTAAAAGAACTTTTTAGATTAGATAATCCTGTAAACTGGTGGCAGACAATACTTTCTTATATCGTTACTTTTCTTGTCTATATAATTGTTTTTTTGATTTATTTCAAATCGTATAAATACTTAATGTTGATTTTGCTTTCACCTGCTCTTTCCATTGTGGCTGCAAAGGTTCAAGAAATTTTACATCCAGAGCGTCCGAATGAAGATTTTCATTTCCCTCAATTTTTGCACGACCTTAAACGTGGTCTTATTATCAATCTTACCAATTTAGCCATCGAATTAGGTATTACGATTCCTCTTATTTTGATAGGACTCTTTTTTTCTCCTGCTTCTCCATTTACTACAATTCTGATTATTTTGGTAGAATCTTATTTTGTAGGTTTTGGAATGATTGATTTAAGAAATGAGTTTATGAAATTAGATGTAAAAGAAAGTAGAGAAACCGTAAAAAAACACCGTCCTTTTGCTATTGGAGTAGGAATAACAATGTATTTTATGATTTGGATTCCTGTTTTAGGAATTTTGTTTGCGCCTATTTGGGCATGTATTTCGGCAGGTTTGGGGATTTATGAATTGGAAGAGAATTAGTATAAAAGTCGCAGACTGAAGCCTACGGTACGGTTATACTCACGCTAAAGCGTAAGCTACATTAGTTTTCTTCACGAAAAGGCGTATAAAAAAGCTCCCACGTATTCGTTTTTTCTGTAATTTCTACTGCACAAAGATTTCCTATTTCGCCATTATTTTTTTCCTCTTTTCCTAAGATTACATAAGCACAACCGTTGTCAATCGGAACAACAGCAGCTTTTTTCTGTTTGGCAAGTTCTAAATTTTCTTTTATCTGATCCAAATTATGAACTACATGACCGTGTACGACAGGTTTTTGTTTTGTTCTTTCCAAATTTCCTTTAAAATCTCGTATCCATAACATGGCTTCTTTATCCGTAAAAATAGTTTGGATTTTGACAAATTCATAATTTACATCAAAACCAGCATGAACTAAAAGACAATTTTCTAACTCAATATAAAAAAGCATACTTTCAAAAAAATCAATGTATTTTTGTTTGATTTCTCTGTCTTCATTTGCCAAACCTTCTAAATTATCATATTCTAATAATTTTTTATACGTTTGATTTCCATCTCTATGATAATTATCTAAAAGCATTTGTTCGTGATTTCCTATCAAAACAAAAATGGGATAGCCTTCTTTTTGCTTTTCAAGAATATAATCTATCAAAAGAATTGCATTTTTACCTCTATCTATCAAATCTCCCAAAACAAAAAGTTGGTCATCTTTTGTGAGTTTTAAGATTTCTTCTACTAAATAAATAAACGTTTTTCCACAGCCGTGAATATCACTAATAGCAAAACGTCTGCCTGTAGTGTGAGGAATTTTTTGTGTGAATGATTTTGGATAAACTTTATCTTTCATACTATTTTTGAATACACATTTTTTATAATTGAAAAGAATCACTTCTTATCACGAAAAGGCGTATAAAAAAGTTCCCAAGTATTCATTTTTTCTGTAATTTCTACGGCACAAAGATTTCCTACCTCTCCCTTGTATTTTTGATATTTGCCTAAACTGACATATACACAACCATTATCAATCGGAACTATAGCAGTTCGGTTTTCTTTTGCAAGTTCTAAATTTTCTTTTATTTCTTCCAAATTATGAACTACATGTCCATATACGACAGGTTTTTGATTGGTTTTGTATAGATTTCCTTTAAATTTTCGTACCCAAAGCATTGCGTAAGCATTCGTAAAAAGGTCTTCTCC
>DAIUBX010000203.1:0-6033 GCA_036846465.1 Bernardetia sp. | reverse complement strand
CATAAGTCAAATAAGTTTTCCCTGTATTATTTTTTCCACAGATAACGGTTAGATTACCCATTTCTAATTGGGCTTCTTTTATTGTTCCTAAATTTTTGAATTCGAATTGCATAGTTGTTTTAATTATTTCTCTTTATATAAATCTAAATTTGTCTAAGGAATAAGAATTTAATAAACTACTAATTTTAAATATTCAATGAATTGATAATCAATGAATTAAATTCGTAATTTTTAATTCATAATTTTTCCTAAACTGTTTTAAGCCATTGGACAGCATCTTGCAAGTTCGTAAAAAACTGAACAGTAAATTTTCCTTTGTCCATTTTATTTACAATTTCTTTGACTGTAATTTGATTAAACACACTTTTCGAAACAATAACAGCCGAAGTTCTGTATCCTTGTGCGTAGGCTTTAGGAAACCAAATTGTAGTGAGCCAGTCTTGATTTTTTGGATTTACAACTTCTGATTTCAAATTATTAGCAATCATTTTACTGCCTTTATTCTGAATCATTAATTCTAAAGAAAAATCACAAGCCTCTGTAAATTCTTCGTGAGAAGTATAGCCCGACCATTCCAAAACTACCGTATTTATAGTTTTATAATGATAAATTTTACATTTGGGCTTGTCGTATTCTAAACTGATCGTTTCGTTATTCATTGGTAGTAATTAAGTAAAAGGTATCTTTAAAATCTTGTTTTATTAATTTATTTCTAAACTGTTTTGAGCCATGCAGTAGCTTCTTGCAAATCAGAAAAAAAACGAATTGTATATTTACTTTTATCCATTTTATCTGCTATTTTTTGAACTGTAATTCGATTAAATATACTTTTTGAGGCAATAACAGCAGCAGTTCTGTATCCATGTTCATAAATTCTAGGAAACCAAACTTTGTCTAACCACTCTTGATTTTTTTGACTTACAGCTTCTGATTTCAAATTATTAGCAATCATTTTACTGCTTTTGTATTTTATCAATAATTCTAAAAAGAAATCACAGGCATCTACAAACTCTTCATGAGAAACATGTCCGAACCACTCAAATTCGATTGCATTTACCTCTTTATGATGATAGATTTTGCATTTTGGTTTGTCATATTCTAAAGTAATTTTTTCGTTTTCCATGACTTTTGTATTTATTTTGAATCAAAAAGCGTCTAATTAATAAAATTAATACTTTATCAATTAGACGTTTAAATTATCTTTTTTCAATCAGAATTCAAAGTTTTTTAGCCCAATAAAGTTAATAACTTTCATCTTTGGAAGGAAAACTTTCATTTTTTACATCTTTGATATATTCCTCAACAGCTTTTTGCATAATTTCATTCAAATCAGCATAACGACGCAAGAAACGAGGATTAAATTCTTTTGTGATTCCTAATAAATCATGAGAAACCAAAACTTGTCCATCTACTCCACCACCAGCACCAATTCCAATAATTGGAATATCAATCGCTTTGGCTACTTTTTCGGCAAGTTTGGAAGGAATTTTTTCTAAAACGATAGCAAAACAACCACATTCTTGTAGAATTTTGGCATCTTCAATAAGTTTTGCAGCTTCTGTTTCTTCTTTTGCACGAACAGAATACGTTCCAAATTTATAAATGGATTGAGGTGTAAGTCCTAAATGTCCCATCACAGGAACGCCAGCCGAAAGCACACGTATAACAGACTCTTTAATCTCCTCTCCACCTTCCATTTTGACGGCATGTGCGCCCGATTCTTTCATAATTCGGATTGCAGAATCAAGAGCTTGACGAGAATTTCCTTGATACGAACCAAACGGAATATCAACCACAACAAGCGCACGTTTTACACCACGAACAACACTAGAAGCGTGATAAATCATTTGGTCAAGTGTAATTGGAAGCGTAGTTTCGTGTCCTGCCATTACATTGGAAGCAGAATCGCCAACTAATAAAATATCAATATTAGCAGCATCAAAAATTTGAGCCATCGAAAAATCATAAGCCGTAAGCATAGAGATTTTTTCGTTTGTATTTTTCATTTCTTGCAGCAAATGCGTAGTAACACGTTTGGCAGAAGAGGATTTAGCAACAGACATAAATAAAATTAGATTTTAGAAGTTAGATTTTAGAAGTAGAATCAACTATTTATTTGTAGGTAAAAGGTTCGCCTTTTACTAAAAGTAGGATTACGAAAATGCAAGTTTAACAATAAAAGTAATTAATTCACAATTAATCACTAATTAAAAATGATTCCAACCTTGTGCTTTTACGTCCATAAGTTGATTGGAGTTCATAGCTATTTTTACGCCTTTTTCGGCTTCTTGCATGTACCCAATCAAATGAACATCGATAATTTTTTCTATTTTTTGTAGGTCTTCTTGTTTGATTGTGAATAAAAGCTCGTAATCCTCGCCACCGTTCAAAGCACACGTTAAAGGACTAAGTTTTAATTCTTCGGCTGCTGTAATGGCTGTTTCTTCCGAAATAGGAATATTTTTTTCATATATCATCGCCCCTACATTTGACTGGCGACAAATATGATGAATTTCAGAAGCCAAACCGTCCGAAATATCCATCATGGAAGTAGGCAAAATTCCGTGTTCTTCTAGCTCATAAATAATATCCATACGAGCCTTTGGCTTTAATTGCCTTGCTACTACATGCTCTACATTTTCAAGTTTTGGTTGTGCTTGTGGCGCATCTATAAAAACTCTTTTTTCTCTTTCCAAAATCTGCAAACCTACAAAAGCAGCTCCCAAATCGCCTGTAACACACAAAATATCGCCTTTTTTGGCTGTATTCCGATAAACAATTTTTTCTGGGTCAGCTTGACCGAGCGCAGTAATTGAAATAATTAATCCTTTTGGAGAACTTGTTGTGTCGCCTCCCACCAAATCAATTCCGTAATCTTCACAGGCAAATTTTACACCTTCATAAAACTCATCAACTGCCTCAACCGAAAAACGATTACTTAGCGCAAGACTGACCGTAATTTGATGAGGAATACCGTTCATGGCTGCAATATCTGATACATTTACCGAAACGGCTTTATATCCCAAATGCTTTAGAGGAGTATAAGACAAATCAAAATGAATGCCTTCGACGAGCATATCAGTCGAAACTAAAAGCTGTTTGCCCTTTTCAATTTCAATAACGGCTGCATCGTCTGCAATTCCTTTTTTTGAAGTGTTTTTTTGAAGTGGAAAGTTTGAAGCTATGCGTTCGATAAGTCCAAATTCACCAAGTTTATTTATTTCTGTACGCAATTTTTTATTTTGTTTTGATTTTTCTAGTTAGAATTAGATTACAAAAATAGGGAATAATAAGGGAAAAGTAATAGCCTATTGTACCCTACTATTTTTTAAAACACAGAGTTACAGAGAACACAGAGAATGAAACCTGATAAAGCAGCGAAGCTAAACACATTTTCTTGGAAATAAATCCCTATTAAATTGTCTTATTCAAACAGTATTTTGTATTATCAAAATAATTTAATCATAATTTAAAAAATCAGTGTTTCATCTGTCTAATCTGTAAAATCCGTGTTCTATAAAAAAAGTAGAGTACAGTAGTAAATAGCCTAAAAATAGAGTTGTATCACAACATTTGCAATTATGATAGTAGTTCTCAAATTATCGCTCTATAAAAAAAGGATTCAAATTTTGACTTCTAAAAATCTTGAAAATAAAAGTTGTAAATTTGCTTTTGCTAAACTGGTAAAAATAAAATTATTCTTCCATCAGAACTCACCATTTTTTGTAAAATGAATTTTATAGAAGTACAAACAAAAGAACATAAAAAAGAATTTAATGATTTTGCAACTCGTCTGTATAAAGACAATCCCTACTGGATTCGTCCATTGAATAAAGATATAGAACTTGTATTTGATGAAACTCAAAACCCTCTTTTTAAATACCAAGAAGGAAAAATAAAAGCAGAAGCAATTCGTTGGCTTTTACAAAATAATAGTGGCGAAACAGTAGGAAGAATAGCAGCTTTTATAAACCCTAAAACGGCTTTACAAGACAATGAACAACCCACAGGAGGAGCAGGTTTTTTTGAGTGTATCAATGACGAAAAAGTTGCTTTTGCTTTGTTTGATAAAGCTAAAAAATGGTTACAAGAGCGTGGAATGGAAGCCATGGATGCACCTATAAACTTTGGAGAGCGCAATCAATGGTGGGGCGTTTTGATAGATGGTTTTGATAAACCTCCTAATTATCAAATGGGTTATCACTTCGAATATTACAAACATTTTTTTGAAAAATGGGGTTTTCAGGAGTATTTTCAGCAGTTTACGTATGGGCGTGAAATGTATGACGTTTCGGAAAGATTACAAAAAATTGCTGATAGAGTGATTGCAAGAGAAGGGTATTCTTTTTCTCATATCAATAAAAAAAACATCGACAAACATGCAGAAGATTTTAGAGATGTCTATAATGCAAGTTGGGGAAATCATGCAGGAGTAGCAAAACTAACGGTAGAAGACTCAAAGGCACTTTTGAAACAAATGAAACCTATTTTGGAAGAAAATTTGATTTGGTTTGCTTATTTTGAAGGAAAAGCAATCGGTTTTTATATCATGCTTCCCGAACTCAATCAACTTTTCAAACACCTCAACGGAAAGTTTGGAGTTTGGCAAAAATTACAATTTTTGTGGTATAAAATGCAGAAGAAAAACAATAAAGTATTTGGAGTACTATTTGGAGTTTCACCAGAATTTCAACGAAAAGGCGTTGAGTTAGGAATGGTAGTAGCCTATCAAGAAGAGCGAAAAAAATATTTAAACAAAAAACTTCCCTATCAATATAATTATATAGAGTTTAATTGGATTGGAGATTTTAATACCAATATGGTAAAATTGTGTGAGAGTTTAGAAGCTGAAAAAGTAAAAAGACACGCTACCTATCGTTATCTTTTTGATAGAACAAAGCCTTTTAAGAGAATGAAAGAAATTAATAATTAAAGGACGCTATTTTTGATGCTTAAAAAAACCAAAACAAATTTAATTGTTTTGGTTTTTTAAATGAATAAAAAGTACGTATGTCTAAATTTTATTTTCTTCTTAAAATACGTAAACAGTTGCTGTTATAAATATGAGTTTGCAAAATAAGTAAGACAGCCTCAGAACTGTTTTCAGCTTTTCCAAGTTCTTGTATAGGTTTGTCATTAGCGTCTAAAACGTGTACCATTTTGTTGTTATCCAAAAGATAATGTGTTGTTTTGCCTGTGCGTAACAAAATCATAGTTCCAGCATCTACTTTTTTGAAAGTAAACTCATCAAATTCAGTTTTGTAATCACTGCCACTTGGAAATGTAATTTTAGACACCAAATTAATGTTACGACTTTGTTCTTCAAAAAGCTCACATATACAAGCTCCTTTGTTTCTTTGGTCTTCTATTTCAGTTACGGTATAATGTACTACACGCCATTTATCTTCTGATTTGCGTAGTGTAAAAGTAAAGAGTTGTGAGCCTTTCATCACTACCTCATCACCCTGCTTTACTTCAAAATTAGTAACAAAAGGCACAACAGCTATTGTTCCTTTTAGTGCATATTTAGATATTTCTTGTATATCATACGTAATTTTCATATCCTTACTATTGATAAGGTTTTCAAGTTGTGCGCTCAATCGTTCGTAATTACCAGAACTATTTCTAACAGTGCTACCAATTCGAACAAAAGTTAAATCACTTGTAAATTGTTCCTCAAAATATTGAAGTACAGATTCTTTATCGCCAGTTTCACTAATTTCTGAAAAGGATTTTGTAAAGTCTTTTATTACTCCAGAAATAGCCTTATGTTCTGCTGCTAAGGTATTTTCGTCGTTTTGTGCAAATAATGTAATTGTACTACTAAAAAATACAAATAGCACGAGAGTCATAAAAAAAGGAATTTGTTTCATTGTTTTTAGATTTTATAAAGTATTTTTACTTAAAAAATTGAGAAATAAAAAAATAACAGTTACACTATCAAAATAAATAGCATCACAATTATAAAGAATAGGAATGATATATGCAAATCACTAGAGTACTAGACATGGGTGGTTTTGTTGTTGGTGGGAC
>DAIUBX010000202.1:4625-6085 GCA_036846465.1 Bernardetia sp. | reverse complement strand
AAATTTTAAGGTTGACAAAAGAGTTTGAGCTAACTCCAATAATCGGAAAGGCTGCATTTGATTTTTGATGAAGATAAGCAATTACTTCTGTACTTCTGTTTTTTAATGGTTTTCAACTTAGTCCACCGTTTCCTAGATTTTCTACTTTTTGAAAATCTGTTTTTAGATTTTCTCGGCTAATGGTTGTGTTTGTGGCGATTATTCCTGCTAGATTTGTTTCTTTAGCAATTTCGATAATATCATCTAGCTGAGAATCAGTAAGGTCTGGTGCAATTTTGAGAAGTAAAGGTTTTGGATTTTGTTTTTCTTGATTGCGATTTTGAAGGGTTTGTAAAAGTTCTGTAAGAGGCTTTTTTTCTTGTAATTCTCTCAAGTTTGGCGTATTTGGCGAACTTACATTGACGACAAAATAATCTACATAATCAAATAGCGCATCAAAACAAATCAAATAATCGTTTGTCGCTTCTTCATTTGGCGTAACTTTATTTTTTCCAATATTTCCACCAATAATAATATGTGGCTTTTTGGCTTTTATTTTTTTAAGTCTTTCAACAGCAATTTCTACTCCTTCATTATTAAATCCCATTCTATTAATAAGGGCATTATCTTCTTTTAAGCGAAACAAACGAGGTTTTTCGTTTCCCTCTTGTGGTTTTGGTGTAAGCGTTCCTATTTCTATAAATCCAAAACCGAGCTGGTCTAATTCTTCAATCCATTTTGCATTTTTATCAAAACCTGCTGCCAAACCAACAGGATTTTTGAATTTTAATCCAAATACTTCTCTTTCTAATCGTTTATCTAAATTTATGGGATTTGTTACAATAGATTTCCCTCCTACTTTTAGAAGAGTTTGTAATCCTGCAATGGCTGTGTAATGTGCTTTTTCAGCATCAAGTTTGAAGAAAAGGGGGCGTAAAAGTGAATACATGAAATAAAGTTAGAAGTTAGAATGTAGAAGTCAGAACTGAAAATCAGCGTAGCTAATCGATACACTGAAATTTTAGTTCTACAAAAATACGATTTATTTAGAATGTAAAAATTCTCATTTCCCATTCTCCTTACACGTCCCTCGCCCCTAATCCCCATTCCCTTACTTCTTCTTTTTTATCTTATCAATTTTATCTCTTACATTTTTAGGAACTCGTTTTTTAGAGGTATTCATTTCTAAAAGTCCTCCCAAAAGTTCTGGGTCTATGCTTGTTACGATGGTTTCTAAAGTTTCCATACGCATTTCTAGTTCGTGATTGCGCTGTTTTAGTTCTGCAACCTCTTCTTTTTCTTCATTAGAAAGCGATTTTTTATCAAAGAAAGCAATTTTCATAAGTACACCAATAAGTAAAAGCGAACACGCAAATGCAAAAATCATCATTAAGGCAGCCATAGGAATAAAGTTAGAAAGTATGAAGTTAGAATTTAGAATTGAATGAAATTAGGGATTAGGGATTAGGGATTAGGGATTA
>DAIUBX010000202.1:0-4615 GCA_036846465.1 Bernardetia sp. | reverse complement strand
AATTTATTTGCATAATTGATTCATTTTAAGTCCTTAGCAATCGCCTGTAATCGGACGTTGATAATGGACGAATGCACAAAAAAAAGTCCGATAACCTATCGGACTCTTTTCAACTTACAACTTAACCCTATTGATATGAAAACTGTAAAACTATGAAAAAAGGTAAATGAGTATTGTTGTCTAATAAAATACTATCATTTTTTTAAAACTATATATTTCATAATGTTCCTACATTTCCAAAACTTTGAATTTCTGCTTCTCAAAGAATCCCTAAAACTATCTTTGAAAAAAATTCTTCTTACAATTGTGTTACAAAAAACCTACAACTACTTGATTACTAGATTGTTAGTAACTGATTGTACTACTAGAACGTAAAATATCTTGATTGGGTTTCTTAAAAGGCAGTAATTATTTACAAATTCCGAATTTATTTTGAATATTTAGCATATTAATTTTAATTTTTTCAAAAATCATGCAAAATTTAAAAAAAATTAAGATTTTAAGCATTTTATTTTTATGATTAAACCTCTTTTTTATTTGATTTTGGAAATGCTTCATAATATTTACTCTCTCTAAATTCGTTTACTTATAAGAAATATATCAACTTTGTGATCGAAATTATTTTTATGTTGACTCTATTCTAAAAATCTTATCCAAACAAAAAATTATTTCCCCTCTCACTTAATCTTTTAACCTTATGCAAACTATTTTTACACCTATTTTTATAGCCTTTGTTTTATCATTTAGTTTTTCATTTTTTCGTTTTGACTTTGTTAAAGCTCAAGATTTATATTTCCCTCCATTTATAGAAACCGAAGAAAATAACTGGGAAACTATGCCAGCTTCAGAATTGGAATGGTGCGATGAGCGCATCGAAAGTTTATATACTTTCTTAGAAGAAAAAAACACAAAAGGTTTTATTGTCTTAAAAGATGGCAAAATTGTTTTGGAAAAATATTTTGAAACTTTTACTGTAGATAGTGCTTGGTATTGGGCATCAGCAGGAAAATCTATGGTAGCAACACTTATCGGAATTGCACAGCGTTCTAGTCTTTTAGATATTAATAAAAAAACGTCGGCGTATTTAGGCGAAGGTTGGACAAGCCTAACAAAAGAACAAGAAGATAAAATCACGATTCGCCATCAACTGACAATGACAACTGGACTGAAAGAACCTGATAGTACTGGAATAGATAATTGTCTTAGTCCTTCTTGTTTAACTTATGGCTCTGAACCTGATACTCGTTGGTATTATTATAATTCTCCTTATCGTCTTTTGCAACATGTATTGGATAGCGCAACAGGAAAACCAATAAATCAATATTTTGCAGAACGAATTACTCGTAAAACAGGAATTACGGGAGTTTTTACTAATTATATTTTGTTTTCTAAGCCTAGAAGTATGGCTCGTTTTGGTCTTTTGATTTTGAATAAAGGAAAATGGATAAACGACCCTGTTTTGAATGATGCCATGTATTTTGAGCAAATGACAAGTACTTCTCAACTTCTCAATCCTGCTTATGGTTATTTGTGGTGGCTCAATGGAAAAGATAAATTTAAACTTCCTGCTTCTGATGAAATTTATGAAGGCTCTTTGATTCCAAATGCGCCTTCTGATATGATTGCAGCTTTGGGAGCTAATGACCAAAAAATCTATGTTGTGCCTAGTCAGAAGCTAGTTGTTGTTAGAGTGGGAAATAGTACTGAAACAGAGAGATTAAATGCTGTTTCTTCTTTTGATAATGAGCTTTGGGGCAAAATTTCTGCTTTGTCTTGTGATTCGCCTGTTTTGGCTAACGAAGAAGGAGGAGAAGAAGACATGAAGGTTTTTCCTAACCCTAGTAATGAAAATTATTTTTTAAAGATTCCGAACGGAAGATATGATGTTGCTATTCGTGATACTTTGGGAAAAATTATATTTCAAGCTCAAGTTACACATTCTTTTAGAATTGCTGCCAGTAAGTGGAAAAAAGGAATGTATTTTGTCGAAATTACGCCTATCGGAACAAAAACAACTACCTATTTGAAAATTATTAGGGATTAAGGAATTTTTTTTGAAATTAACATGAAAAAAGCCAGTTATTTTATGATAAAATAATTGGCTTTTTTGTTTTATTTTGTACTTGCTAATTCAAAACTATGCCGTAGCAAAACGTTTTTTCAATTCTTCCAAATGGTCTAGTGAAGAACGAATTAATTGTAAATGTTTATAAATAACTGTTTTAGAATCTGTCGGAACTTCGTCCATTTTCAAGACTTTCTCATAATCTTCTATGGTAGCTTCTTCTCCTCTTTTACACTCATTGACGACAGCTTCAACATCTTTACCCACAACAAATGATTTTAGATTTATCCAAAGACGGTGTACATCTCCTGTAATACTTGTTCCTTTTTCTGAAACTCCTCCTAGTTTTGCTATTTCAGCTTTCAGTTCGTGTCCAAATTCATAACGCTGTTCTACTGATTTTGTAAAAAAATCTTTTAGTTCGTGATTTTTACGTCTGTAACAGCTTCTTTGTAAATTACTTCAGCATCATAATTTTTTTCGATAAGTTCATTTAAAGCATCTACTGCTTTTTTGTTTGATTCGTTACTCATAGTATTTATAGATTAAAAAGTTAGAGATTAAAAAATTGAGTTTACATTTATATTAACTTTTGATATAGCAAATTGTTATAATTATTTTAAATTTAGTAATAAAAAAAGCAATTCTATTTTAAAATTTCTTACAAAAAAAGAAATTCAAAAATAAAATTGCCCTCAAAATAATTTGCTTTGAATGAATAATGAATAATGAATAATTTTTATTCAGAATATTTTTATTCGTTTGATCCGATGTTAGTCGTAACTACAATCAAATTTTTAATCATCTGTTCTATTTCTTGCAATACTGCTTATTTGTTAGAAAAATCCACCTACACGAAGCTGAAAAGGATTTCCATACAATGTATTGTCTTGGTCATAAAATGGATTATACAATGCCGAAATCGTAAAAGCAGAACGATTACCTATTGGAAAAGCCAATCCACCACCGATGAAAAAAGCAGGAAATACATTTGTATTTTCAGACGTTCCAACTATATTATTGAAGGCAAATTTAGCTACAAGAGCTTCATATTCAGCGTGAGCAAATAGATTACCAACTCCTAAAAAATTAGTAGCAATATCATAACGAGAAAACAAACGCCCTCCATAAACACTTTGTTTCCACAACAAGTTGCCACCATTATCATTTTGCCTTTGGTACTGATAAGTTGCCCCAACTCCTAATGAAAACTTAGGTGTAATTCTATATCCTACCATTGGCGAAATATCTACAAATGTCCATCTTCCAAAACTTGCCCCCAAATTACCACCAAAATAAAGACGTTCCATAAGACTCATCTTTTCCTCATCCTCGTTTTTATTCTTTTTGTCTTCTTTTTTTTCTTCTTCTTTTTTGGTTTCTTCCTTTGGTTTTTCTACTTCTACGCCTTCTACTTGTGCAAAAGAAACGGAACAGAAAAAGGATAATGCAATAACTAAAATTATTTTTTTCATATTTTATATTTTTATTACGACAGTTACAAACTGTCGGCTACGGTTAATTAATATGCTCTTGTTTTTTTACCTTCCATAAAGTTAATAAAGGCTTGATTAGCTACTCTATTTCCTCCCTGTGTAGGATAATTTCCTGTAAAATACCAATCTCCCGAATGATTTGGACAGGCTTTGTGCAAATTTTCTACCGTTTGGAAAACCACTTTTACTTCTGCTTTGATATTCTTTGAAATAATTTCAGCTACTTTATCTGAAACTTGTTCATACTCAAACATATCATAGAGTTCTTTGACATGATTAACTACTTTTTCTAAAGGTAACTTCTTAGATTTCAAACATTTTTCATAGACATCGTCAAGCATATATTTCAAATGATGTTGTTCTAAAAGTGCTAATAAAGCACGGAAAACAACAAATTCATGTTGCCTAGACATATCAATTCCATAACAATCAGGAAAACGAATTTGAGGAGCAGACGAAACAATAACAATTTTCTTAGGTCCTAATTTATCCAACATTGTCAAAATACTTTTTTCAAGTGTTGTTCCTCTCACAATCGAATCATCAATTACAACAAGTGTATCAATTCCTTTTCTAACAATTTCATAAGTCGTATCATAAACATGCGCCACCATATCATCTCTTTGAGCATCACCAGTAATGAAAGTTCTCATTTTAGAATCCTTGATTACCAGTTTTTCAACTCTAGGACGGAAAGACATAATCTTAACTAACTCCTCTTTTGATAAAGATTCATTCGGATTTAATGTTTTTTCTCGCTGTGCTATCAGATGTTTTTCTACTCCTTTAACCAAACCTAAAAAAGCCGTTTCGGCAGTATTAGGAATATAAGAAAAAATAGAATTTTCTAAATCGTAATCAATCGCCTCCAAAACTTGATGATGCAACTGACGACCTAGCATTTTTCGTTCGTTATAGATTTCGGGGTCTGTTCCTCTTGAGAAATAAATTCGTTCAAAACTACATGACTTTTTCGGTAGTGGTTCTTGAAACTTGATTATTTCATAATTCGCATCTTTATCTACAATCAACGCATGTCCTCCTTCAAGCTCTT
>DAIUBX010000201.1:0-6085 GCA_036846465.1 Bernardetia sp. | reverse complement strand
AATCGTATGTTCTTTATCCCCTGGATTAATTCGTTCAGGAGAATATCCACAAAAGAAATCTTCATTGAATTTGAGTCCACTTTCTTTTTCTAAAATAGGAACACAATCTTCTTCGGTACAACCTGGGTAAACTGTCGATTCATAGACCACAATATCTCCTTTTTTTAGAACCTGTCCAACTGTTTTTGAGGCTGCAAGAATAGGCTTTAAATCAGGTTTTTTGTATAAATCAACAGGTGTAGGAACAGTTACAATGTAAATTGTAGCTTCTTTGAGTTTTTCGATACTAGCAGTAAAAGAAAGTTGGTTTGCTTCTTTTAGCTCTTCGGTATTTACTTCAAGCGTTTTGTCGTATCCTTTTTTGAGTTCGTCGATACGTTTTTTATTAATATCAAAGCCAATAGTAGCATATTTTTTACCAAACTCAACAGCCAAAGGCAATCCGACATACCCCAATCCGATAATTGCTAATTTATACGTCATAAAGAAGAAAACTTTGTTAATCTAACAAGAAAAATTTGAAAATCAATTATACATAATTACAATCCACAAAGTACCTAATTTTTACTTAGATAAAAAACAAATAACGTTTTATTTGATATAATTATCCATTTTGTGAATTTCGTAACTCATCTATTTGTTTCAAAATCTCCTCAGCTTCAGCAGTTTTAAGGTCACTCGCTTTTCTATCTGAGCGAGATAACTTAAAGGCTTCTTCGCTCATTTTTTTATAGGTTTCTGTTAGTTTTTCAATTTTTGCTTGAATTGGGTCTTTTTTCTTAAATAAGCCGAACATTTTTTTAATTGTTAATGGTAAATTACAATGATTAATTTTCAATTGAAATGAATGAATACCTAACAGCTTGTATATCTTTTTGTTTTATACTTTTCACTTTAAAAAAATCATCAACAAATTAATTTTGCTGATGATTTTCGTTTTTTTCAAAAAAATACTTAAAAAATTAGAAACGCAGTTCGACCAGCTCCCAAAATTCTTTTACGTCATCGTGTTGAAAATCCCAATCATATTTCATAATATAATTATTTTTCAGAAACATAATTGCTTCTTTATGTGTCGCACAACGATCAATTCCTGTGAGCGCATCTTCTAACTCATCTTGATTATTACCAAATAATTTTTTAGTAAAAAGAAATTTCTGATTGAGTGTAATAAGTTCCTTAATTGTCTTTCCAGAAGGTTTGAAACGCTCTGCAAAAGTAGGAGCACTAGAGTCAGCACCTGTTGTGTACTTATCGGCAAAAGTAGGAGATTCTTTAATAGTTTCAGCTTTTTTTGATGCTACACTTGTTGTCAGTATTGGATTCCCATTTTTCTTATCCTCTCCCATAAAATGAGGGGCAGAATAGGTATTATTTTCTTCTGTTACTTCTTCTCGCTTATAAGATTTAAACAAAGGAGTTTCTTCTTTGGTGGATTGTTCTTCTACTTTAGTTACTTTTGGA
The DNA here is from genome assembly GCA_036846465.1 of Bernardetia sp. GTDB lineage: Bacteria > Bacteroidota > Bacteroidia > Cytophagales > Bernardetiaceae > Bernardetia. The sequence goes on along the minus strand of DAIUBX010000201.1, from coordinate 4,621 downwards.
TCTTCTTTTTTAGGCTGTTCTTTTTTCTCTGCATAAGTTACTTCAGAGGGCGCAAATTGAGGTGTTTTTTCTGTCTCTTCCTCTTCAAAAGAAGTATCAAAAAAACTTTTAGCCTCTTCTTTTTGAGAAGTTTCTTCAAGAGTTATAGTAGCTTCAGGAGCTTTCTCCTCTACTTTTTCGGCTTTTTGTGCTTGGTCAGTAAAAGTTACAAACTCTTGAATTTTGAGAGGAACAATATCACCAAGCTGACGCAAGACGGTCTTTGGATCATCGTATTCTACATTATTATCTACAATAGTACCTACAATTTCAGTGGCTTTTGTAACTGAAACCATCCCAGAATCACTTTTTTCTTCTAATCCTCTAACAATTTGGTCAAAGAGAATTTTATGTGTTTTGACGTATTTCAAAGCAGGTTTGAATTCTTCATTGACACGAATCATATTTCCATTTTGAGCCAATTTTTGGATTTCTTGCTCATAGAAAACATAAGGAGCTAATAATAATTGAATTGTGTCAGCAACTGACTGTGTAACGAGTTTTTCAAAGGTAGCTTGATCAATAAAAATATTTCGAGAAAGCATATTCATTAGTTTCTCTAAGAGTGCCTTAATTTCTGGATTTTCATAGTCAAAGAATGGGCTTTTGATTTTGGCATTGTCAGCTTGCCAGTTTTCAAAAAGAATTTTGATGATAAATAAATTTATCTGCTTAATACCACAAAAATCTGTGAGTTGAGAACCTGTTATGCGCTCATGTTTTGCAAAAAAATCTGAACAGACGGCTTTAGCGAATGATTCAGCATAAGCAAGAACAGCGTTATTATTTAATTTACTTGCCATAATGTTATTAGTAATTGAGTTTGGATATTATTTTTGATGGATTGAATTCTATTTTTCTGTGTTTGTTTTGTCTTGGAATTGCAAGTTCGTAAAAATGATAAGTAATACCTTATTTTAATGTACTTTTTAAAGACTTTTTTAGAAAAATATATTAGAAATTTTTACATTTCTATTTCTACTAAAGCTCTTCTAAAATTTTATCTAAAAATACGAAAACAATTTGAACTCTATTTTATTTTAGTAGTCTAAAATAATGAGGCTATTTGATAGCTATTATTTCTCAAGTAATAAAAAATAGTGAAAAATACTTTTTTCTCGTTCTATTTATTCAATTTAGTTTCTTAATTTCCAAAATATTGCCAACAATGCCAACTATTACAATTCAGAACATGAACGCCGTAGAATTTTCGGCAGACACAAAAAAAAGTTTATTACAAAACATTTTAGGTGAGCAACTTGACTGGTTGCACTCTTGTGGAGGAAAAGGGAAATGTACTACCTGCAAAATGATTATCAAAGAAGGCGCAGAACATCTAACACCAAAAGGCAGCGTAGAAAAAAATTTTTTTGAGTTAGAAAAGCTAAAAGAAAACGAGCGTTTGGCGTGTCAATGTAGCCTTAAAAATAACATAGAAGAAGACACAAAGTTAGTAATCTGTGTAGCAGATTCAAATAAATTTCCTCATATTGAGTATTCTGAATGTTAATTGAATCAAAAAGCCATATCCTATTTTGAAAAGAACATGGCTTTTATTTTTCGAACAGGCTAGAAGGTCTGTTATACGGTTTTGACGTAGTTTATTTAGCAAAAAGCTGACTTATGTCTTTAAAGGCTTTAAACTCTAGCGCATTATTTTCTGGGTCTAAGAAAAACATAGTTGCTTGTTCGCCTACTTTTCCTTCGAAACGCAAATAAGGTTCAATGACAAACTTTATATTTTGAGCTTTGAGTTTTTGAGCCAACTCTTCCCATTTTTCCCATTCCAAAACTACTCCAAAATGAGGAATAGGAACTTCCTTTCCATCCACAAGATTAGGATTAGCAGACTTTGAGTTTGTTTTTTGTTCTGAAAACTCATTTTCTGGTTTTTGATGCAGAACGAGTTGATGTCCAAAAAAATCAAAATCGACCCAATGTGTATCGCTTCGCCCTTCCAAACATCCTAAAATATCTCTATAAAATTGACGGCATTTTTCTAAATCAATGACAGGAATAGCTAAATGAAATGGTTGCATAATTTTTAATAGGGCTTATGATAAACTTAAATTATTTACTTTCTCAAATTTACAAATTCTAATGAACTCCTTTCATTATTTTGATTCCAATCTAAACCCAACACGAGGAATATTCTCTATTTGAATAGTATCATCTTCTTTTAAATATTTTCGTAATCTTGAAATAAAAACATCTAGACTTCTTCCTAAAAAATAATCATCATCTCCCCAAAGCTCCGTTAAAATAAATTCTCTTCTCAAAACTTGTTCTTTGTTCTGACAAAAAAGATGTAATAGTTCGGCTTCTCTTGAGGTAAGAGAATGTTTTTTTTGAGAAGGAGAAAGCAAGGATAAATTTTTTACATCAAAAATATAGTTTCCTAGTTGGATAGGAGAATCAGAAGTAGCATTTTCGATACTCTCATTTTGAGAAATAGTAGAACGCCTTAAAAATATTTCCATTTTCAAAACTAACTCTTCTATACTAAAGGGTTTTGTCAAATAATCATCAGCACCAATTCGGAGGGCGTGTAAACGGTCTTCTTGTAGTGATTTGGCTGTCAAAAAAAGAATAGGAATATTTTTATTTTTTTGTCTAACTTTTTTAGCTAGTTCAAAACCATCTAATTTTGGTAGCATGACATCAAAAATACATAAATCGAAAGATATTTGTTCAAAAGTTTCAAAAGCTGTTTGTCCATCTTTTATCAATTCAATTTCATAACCTTCTAAGGTTAGATGGTCTTTTACCACAAAACCTAAAGTTGGGTCATCTTCTACAAATAATATTTTTTTCATGCTGTTTACCTCAATTTTTATCTCAACCTAGAATACGCCTCAAAAACCCAATTCAAAATCACCATCATAATTGCTTGAATAGGCACACCAATAACAAAGGGAACAAAATAATTCATCATTCGCCACGATTCATTAATTTTATAATAATGTCCTCTACTCCACCAACAAAACCAGTTTTCGGTACAACAAGTACGACAAATATCTCCAGTTCCAAATAAAAGCTCACTCAAAACAAGGGAAGGAATGACAACAATTAGTGTTGCAAAAATGACTTTATTATTAAACACAAAAGGTAATTCTTTGCCTTTTTTCTTACGATTTCGTGCTGTTCTTTTTTCGGTAAGTTTTGGGAAAAGTTTGCGTTTGAATCCATACATCAACACTAGAGTAGTCAGAATAGGAACAAACCAATATAAATGTCCGTAATGAATGCGTTCTTTAACAAGCCAACGAGTATGATTATCTATTTGTGCCGTTAAAACTTTTGCATTAAACCAACTTAGCATAAAACCTACAAAGACAAATACAAAACAAAAAAGCAAAAAATCAGACATCCAAGGTTTTTGAGTTTGAGGAAGAATATAATTTTTATAGAAAGCCTTTAAGGAATGTTTTATTGTCCAAAAAGTTTCTGAAAAAGCTCCTGTAAACTTTGAAGAAGTAGAGAAAGAAGGCAAATTATCAATTTCTATATATTCTCTTCCATTTTTTTCTGGTTTGGTTTTGTAATAGGTATTTAATTTTTGAGAAGTAACCCAAATGTATTTACCATAAAGTTGATTGTCATACGACTTTCCTTGTTCGACAGCTTCTAAAAATGCTTTTTTTCCTACATCGGCACGTTTGCACTCAATTATTATTTCATCATTTTGATGCTGATTGTCTGAAAAAATAACAATATCAACATAACGATGACTAGAACCCATTTTAACTTTGCGTTCAAAAATTATTCTACTTGGTGAGTACTTTTTTTCAGTTACCAGTTTTATGTATGCCCACGCTCTGACCTCTTCTTCAGGTTCCCAACGGAAGCGCATAGACTGATGCGTGTAAAAAACATAACGGTCTTCTCCTGTTCCATCAAAGCGAATTAAGCCTTCCAAAACGCCTATTTTCAAAATTTCGGTCATTTTGTAAGGGTCTAATGATTTTACTTCTTTTTGAGGTTTTACATTATGGGTATAATTTGTAGAGTTTGATTTTGTAGCCAATTTGTCTAATAAATTAAGTAAGTAGTGAAATAGAATAAAAATGACTCTAAAAATGCGTTTTTTTCACTAAAAATCCTAACTTAGTTTTATCAAAAGACTATCTTTTGCTATTTTTTTTGGCAATACATTCAATTATAGGATTTGTTATAAACAATTAAGATTCTTCCAACTTTTCAGCTATTCCATTTTTCTAAAAAAATGAACCTTATTTTAGCTTGTTCAAAACTATAAATACAGATTTGAACAAAACACAAACTATTTTTTTGCCCTAAAAAAGTCAGAAGAACCAAAATTATTTCTATAACTCTTAATCTATTTCAAACATACTGAATACAGTGTTTAATAAGTTTTGCTATAAACTTCAGACAGGGTTAAAACCCTATCGATTACCCACATGTCTAAAACAGATTTTAGATTGTCCAAAATAGTTTATAAAATAGACGAAATTTTGAAATTAGTAGGTCAAAGGCAAGCCTTTGACTCGTTATACAGTCATTTTGCAGTTTAAAAAACAACAAAATACAGTCAAAGGCAAGCCTTTAACCTACAAATACG
>DAIUBX010000200.1:0-6088 GCA_036846465.1 Bernardetia sp. | reverse complement strand
ACCTATATAAAATAATTACTAGATAATATTTTTGTCTAGTAGTATGGAAAGAATTATTGAACTTTATGGATTATTTATTGACAAAACAGTATTCTGAAAGTCGTCAAGAAACTAAAAAAATACCCAAGTTTGGTTGTGCAAAAGGAAAATTTAAAATGAGTGATGATTTTGATGCCCCCTTTAGACCATTTTGACGATTATTTACCCAAATAAAATTAGTCAATGAATATTTTACTAGATACACATGCACTAATTTGGTTTTTTGAAGGAAGTAGCAAATTAAGCGAAAAAGCAAAACTTGAAATACAAAATCATAACAATACTATTTTTGTGAGTGTTGTGAGTTTTTGGGAAATTGCCAAAGATAAGCATAGACAAATTAGAGATGGATTTGTCGATGGAGGAATTACAAAAACTCATTTGGGAAAATGGAATCTAAATTATGCCTATAAAAATAGAACATACTTATTTATTGAGAAAGTTAGCTTATCATCATAAAGATCCTTTTGATCGATTGCTTTTTGTGCAAAGTATTTCAGAAAAAATGAATTTAATAAGTTGTGATGTGATTTTTGATAGTTATTTTGAAGGATACGACTTTAGTAGAATTTGGTGAAATCAATATTTATAAAAAATATTTTATGAGTTTTTATAAAAAAAGAAGTAAAATTTGTATTTTATGGTACAATTATAGTAATTTTATCAAAAAAAATAATAAAGGGGAAATTAGAAACAATCAAATAATGTTTCACAGATAATTCTAAATAATAATTTTAATAACATTTTTTAGCTCAATTTATTTATTATGAAAAATAATCTTTTATTTCTCCCTCTTTTCATTTTTATTATGTTCGGATTTACGTCTTCCACGCCTTCTTTTGAAGAAACTACTACTGTCAATGATAAAATAAATCAGACTATTATTTCTTCCATTACTTTCAAAATCAAAAATGCAGGAATTAGCGTCGACGGAAGTTTTAAAGGTTTTCAAGGAACAGTCAATTTTAATCCTGATGACCTTTCTAGTAGCAAATTTGATGTAAGTGTTGATGCCAGTACAATCAATACAGATAATAAAACAAGAGATAATCACTTGAAAGAAGACGAATATTTTGGCGTAGAAAAACACCCAAAAATTTCTATGAAGTCTTCTAAAATAGAAAAAGTAAGTGAAGGTAAATACAAAGCTACCTTTGATTTGACTTTAAAAGGAAAAACAAAATCAGTTTCTCTACCTTTTTCTTATAGTAAAACAAGCACAGGCTACAAATTAAATGGCTCTTTTGAAATAGATAGAAGAGATTTCAACGTAGGTGGTTCTAGTTGGATTCTTTCTGACGATGTAAAAGTATTTATTGATTTAGAAGTGAAAAACTAATTTTTATAGCAAGATTACTCTCAAGACACCGTTGAGGTGTCAGACAGTTTTGAATAGTTTTATAAAATATACTCGTTTTGCATACTTTTTTATCTTCCAAAGAAAACAAAATTAGGGCAAACGCACGAAATTTATTTTTTATTTTTCCCCCATTATCAACGTCTTTTTATCTTCGATAAAGACGATTGCTAAGGGAAAAAAATAAAAAATAGAGAGTTTCTACCTTAGCAATGGTTAATTTTTGAAAAAAATTGACCTTGATAATGGTAAAATACACAAAACTGTAAACAGAGAATGAATTAAAATTTCGTGCCTTTGCCCTATAAAAAAATAAGGAAAAGGCGAGCCTTTTCCCTACAAATGAAATACCGTTATGCACAGACTCGGAAGTCAGTGATACATTTTAAAAAGTATAACCTATATTGATGTTCAAAACGTGTTTGAATTGAATGGCTCTTTTTGCTATTCCGTCGTCTTCTTGTGGAATCAAAATATCGTGGTCGTAGATAAGTTGAGTAGAAAAACTGGTTGTAAAATATTTATTTACTTTGAATAAAATCAAGTTTTCCCAGTTTACGTCTATTTGAGTGAGGTGTTGGTAGTTGGCAAAAAGATTGAGCGAAGAGCTTAATTTTATATTTTCCATAATATCATAATTCAAACTTGCGTCGAAATTAGAACCAAACTCTGAACGAATATTCTGTCCTTTTTCTACTCCAAATGCACCAATATTTGCCAAAGAATCATTCATGACAAAGGTAAATTTGGCAGCCAAAGGAGAAAAACGCATGTTAAAAATCTTAGTTTCGTAACGAATACCTGTCGCAAAAACCAAATAACCGGGAGAAAGGAAATTTGAAATAAGCTGTCCTTGTTGTTCTTTTCCTATTGAATCTCTAGTAAAAAAATAACCTTTTGCCATTTGAGTACGAAAATTCATTGAAGAACTACTACTCCAATTTTTACCCAAATTATAACTATATTTAGAATCAAACTGAAAGTTATCATCTGTTTTTTTGAATAAATTAAAATCGCTTTTTCCTACTCGTGCTAGTCCGTATTGCATAGTTAGGATATTTTCCCACGTAGATTTTTCTGTTTTTCGTATTGCGTTAAGGTTTAAGATTGCACCTAAAGCAATGGAACTTTGTCCACCTCCTGCCCAGTTGCTAAGTCCAACATTTGAAAAAGTAGCAGAAAATGAGCCTCCTTTTTTCCAAATTGATTCTACGGCTGTTGTATCGGTATCTTGTGCAAAAGTAGAAAAAGACAATAAAAACAAAAATGCTATGACTAAAAAATTAATTTTTTTCATTTTAAAAGTAAATAGAAAATAAATAAAGTAAGTAAAAAAGAATGTTCTATGACTTTATGTAAAATCATAGAACATTATTGTATTTATCAAAAACAGTACAATTTTCACTTTTATTATGAAATAAATTAATTCGTTTTGCTATCTGCTTGAATTTCAAGCACTAACATATCCAAAAATTGTAATAGAGGTTCTAACTTTTCGGGTTTTTCTAGGTAAAGAACTTGTTTTTTGTTTTTTTCTCCTTTAGCAACTTCTAATGTAGTAATCGGAATATCAAAAGGACGATTATAACCAACTGGGTCAGTTTCTAAAAAACTGCTTTCTGAAATTAAATTTTGGAGTTTTTGGTATTTTTCATCTGATAGTTTTATTTGTACAATTCCGACAATGGTTGTGTATTGTCTTCCATTAAAAACGATCATTTGGTCTTCTTTAATTGTCAAGTCAAAAACAGGACAACGCCCTTTACAGGCAGATTTTGCATATTTTAGTTCGAAAAAAGTGTCTGTTTTGGCAGATTTGCAAGAAGAAAAAAATGAGCTACTAAAAAGTAACGAAGAGAGTAAAGCAAAGAGTAAAAAGTTGTTTTTCATTTTTTTGGGTTTGATGTCGTTGGTGAGGACACCAACAACGGCAAGTAATTTTCATTGATTATTATTAATTAAACAGGGTTTTAACCCTGTTTATTCTTTTTTAACCGTCAACGAGGCTTCACCATCGTTGAGGAAAGTTATAAATTATTCTAAAAAGCTATCCGAAGTTTTTTGTAAAGGTACAGAAAAACGTTTTTCCAAAAGTGTATAAATCCAAAAAACAAACCATGCAATCAAAATTCCTGCCGTTGCTCCTGCCAAAATATCGCCTACATAATGTACACCCAAATAAATACGAGAATAAGAAACCACAGCAGCCCAAATCAGAAAACCATAACGAATAAATTTAATCCACTTCTTTTTTTGAGTAAATCGTTTTAAAGACAAAAAAACAAAAAAAGCAAGACTGAACGTAGTGGAAGCATGAGAAGAAATAAAACCATATTTTCCACCTCTATAATCTCGCATAATAATAACTAAATTTTGAATTTCGGGACTGTGCGAAGGACGAAAACGCTCAAAAAATGGTTTGCAAATGCCCGAAGCAAAAAAATCAGAAAGTGAAACAGCAACGATAATCCCTAAAATGATTTTCCAAAAATGTTTTAATCCAAATAATTTATAAAGCAAAAAAATCAATGCTAAATAAAGAGGAATCCACGTATATTTCAACGAAATGTACCACATCAAATCGTCCATAAAAGGATGATGCAATCCATTTAAAAATAAAAAAAGTTGTTTGTCTAGTTGGTCTAGTTTTTCTATAAAAGTCATTAGTATTCAATTACAAATTTTCAATTAAAAATTACGAATGATGTTGTGGATATTCTCTCCAACCAAATTAAATAGAAAAATGAGCTTTTCTTTTAAAATATTACGGAAAAATATCAACTTTTTCAGTTGAATTATCGTTGAAATTTATAAAAATATTTTCATTTATCTGTATTTTGAGTTTATTAAAAACAAAAAAAAGAGTTTGTTTGTCTCAAACTCTTCTCAGTTATAATTATCAAAAGGATTTTTCTATTACTCAGCAGCTTTTTCTTCTGAATAAGAAATCAAATCTTGTGGTTTTTGTAGAATCTGTACGTTTTTAGACGTTTTATAATCTTGCCCCATGACTTGAAAACCAGAAACCAATACATCTGCATCTGGAAAACGCTCTCCAATCTCAAATAAATATTCTTCTACTGCACTTGCACTTGGCGAAGAAGTAATAATAGTTACTAGAGTAGCAGGTTGATGAGTAGCATAAACTTCTTGCAAATCTTTTAAAGGCAGATTTTGCCCTAAATAAATTACTTGATTCCCTCTTACTTTCAATAAATAATATGAAAATAGAAGTGAAATTTCGTGAAGCTCTCCACTAGGTAAAAACAGAATGTATTTTTTTCCTGTTCCTGCTGACTTATCTCTGTATTGTCCGTCTATGGCAACGATTATTTTCTGACGAATAAGCCCTGTAATAAAATGCTCTTGAGCTGGATTGATGGCATTGGTTGTCCAAAGCATTCCTATTCTGCTCAGGAATGGATAAACAATATTTAGCATTGTTTTTTCAAAACCAAACTGCAAAATACTCGTCGACATGATTCGTTCAAACTGCTCTTCATTAATATCAATCGTGGCAGCCGTAAGCGCACTAATTTGAGATTGATAATCCGAAGTCCTTGAAAGTGTTTCTCTTACCTTCACATAAACTTCGTCTTGCGACATTTTGGCAATTTTTGATATACGAACGCCATTATTGTTGAGTAATGCTACATTGAGCATGTATTTCAAATCTTCGGAATCATAATAACGGATATTTGTATCGGTTCTTTTAGGAGTTACGAGTTCATAACGCTGTTCCCACATTCTGATGGTATGCGCTCTGATGCCTGTTAGGTTTTCTAAATCTCGTATAGAATATGTATTTGTATCTCGCACGATAGAATAAATTTAAAAGTAAGTAGAGAAAATTATTGGTGTGTAGTACTCTTTAAAATAAATACTATTCTTTGTTTTCCGTTTTTGGTAGAACACTGATATAATAACTCAAAAATATAAATTTTGTTTAATAATAGGCTGAAAATATTCAACAAGAAATGGGTTTTGTGAATCTACCTTGTACAAGCTACTTACTTTTTGTATAAAAAAACTTGATTTTTTTAACTTGTTTTGCCCAAATGAAAAATTGCATCACCTTGATTTACGACTGCTTGATGATTAATTGCCACAACATGAGATTGTTGTTTGCAAATAATATCGTGATGTAGTTCGCCAAAAGGGTCTGTAAGACTGCCAATAATTTGTCCTTCTTCTATTACTGCTCCATTTTTAACAAACGACCTAAAAAGCCCCGAAAATTTTGCTCTCATCCAAAATGTTTTTTGTAAAATAACAGGCTCTGTAACTTTATCAGCACCACGCATTTTGAGCATATCTTCTCTGTCTATCATATTCAAATGGTGCATCAAACGCACAGCACCACGCATACCTTCTTTTACAGGCGCACGATTCAGACGCTGAGATTCTCCACCTTCATATACCAAAATTGTTTTTCCATGTTGATTTGCCATACCACGAAGTGATTTATCTCTAAGTTTGGCATTCATGATAAAATGAGGTGCAAAAGCACGAGCATATTCTTCATTTTTTCCTTCACTCAACAAGCAGCGAAGTTGAGAGAAATTATTAATTCTTCCTCCTCCTGTATGAAAATCTAATCCTAAATCAATATGAGGAAATACTTCATTTGAAAAAGCATAAGCTACACGACTAGCTAGTGAACCTTCCTTACTACCGGGGAAACTTCTATTA
>DAIUBX010000199.1:0-6103 GCA_036846465.1 Bernardetia sp. | reverse complement strand
AGTCAGTAATTCATTCTACCTTCTAAAATCTAAACTCAGAATTTATTTATTAAACTCCCTCCAAATCGTTGGCAACCAACCCACCACAGGAATATACATCAACAAAACCTCTGGATTATCTACCACCAAATCAACGGTTTCTTTTACCATATCAAAAACATCTTTTTCGTCTTCTGCTTGTGTTTCCGATTCGGTAGTTCGTGCGATTTGTTGGGCTTGAATTACTTTTTGTTCTAAAGAAGGAGCAATATTTGAAAAATTATTCAGCTCAAATAAGCGTTTTTGAAACTGTTTTTCGTGGTCAATAAAACGAAATGCCCACGTAAGAGGCAAGTATTCAGGTAATTTTTTCCATTGCCAAAGTGCTGTTAAGAAAAACTCTTGCCAGTTGTACGGACTTTCGCCATATTTTTCTACGGCTTCGTTAAGTTCTCTCTGCATAATCGCATGAATGGCATCACGCAACGCAAAAATTTCTTCTTCTGTCGCATCTTCAACAGGTTTTCCTAAAATTTTGTAGGGTTTTATACGTCTTCCACGCACAAAAATCAGTTTTGCAGGAAGTGCAAAATAAAACATCCAAGGCTGCAAAGGAATCAAAAGCGTCATAAAACCGACAGGCAAAAAGGGTATTCCTAGCTTTTGAACCAAATTATCCAAAATTTCTATGCTATAACTAAACGGATTTATGTATTCTGCATTAACAGTAGCAAAAGGAATAATATCAGCTTTGTATTTCAAACTCATTCGCAGCGTTGAAGTAGAAAGACGTTGCAATTCATATTTTTTATCAAATCCTTTTCCAATTCCTCCCACGCCTTCAGGATAAATCAAAACATTAAATTTCCCTTCTTCCATCATCGTTTCAAAATTGAGGGAAGTGGCATCTACTCCACCTGCACGTTTCCAAAAGTTCTCTATTGCAAACGGACTCATCAAATCACTCTGTGAAAGCATTGGGGCAGTAAGTGGACGAGTAACTTTTGTAATATCGTAATTATGCAACTTCAAAAGCATCGACGAAAAAATAATTGCGTCCCAAGGAAAAGCCATTCCAGAGTGATTACTTGCAAAAATCAAAGGTGCATCTCCTCTGCGTTCGGGATAATCATCGCCTTCAAAACCTACAAATTCGGTTCGGAAATAATATAAACTCAGTGGTTCTAAAATGCGTTTAATCAAACTAGCCGAATAACGAGGATCAAAAGGAGCATTAATTTTGATTCCGTTGGCTTCAATTATTTTTTTATAGGTTTCTAATTTTTGTGCTATTGTTTGGCTTTTGGTAGTCATGTCATTGGAAACACCAACAACGGCAGAATTAGAATTTCCAATACCATTAGAAGACGATATGCTTGTAGAAGAATTTTGATTTTCCATAATTGCAGTTTATTTTTAGAGAGTTCTAAGATTTGATTACAAAATACGTAAAAAATTAGATTCTTTTAAACTATTTCCTATCCATTTATGACAAATTCAATTACAGTTTTTTCAAAACCTTTTTAATTTACACAATTATTCTTAATTCAAAAATCTAATTTTCCGTACCTTTGTATTCTGTAGCTGACACTTTACAAAGTGTCAGAGGTATATTTTACTGACACCTTAGAAGGTGTCAGCTACTTTTAAACAAAATCTAAAATTATGATTCGTCCGATATACGTATATGGTCATACTGTGCTTCGTAAAAAAGCAACTGATATAAAAAAAGATGGTTCTATTGATGTAAAAGAACTAGCAAATGATATGTTCGAAACAATGTATTCGGCAAGTGGAGTCGGTTTAGCAGGTCCTCAAATTGGTCTTGGAAAGCGTATTTTTGTTGTCGATGGTGGCGCAATGGACGAAAATTTACAAGACTTCAAAAAAGTATTTATCAATGCTGAAATTTTGGAAGAAGAGGGCGAAGAATGGACTTTTGAAGAAGGCTGTTTGAGTATTCCAGAAATTAGAGGAGAAGTTTCTCGTAAATCAAAAGTCAGAATTAAATATTATGATGAAAACTGGGAACTTCACGAAGAATCTTATGATGGAATTGCTGCCCGAATTATTCAGCACGAATACGACCACATTGAAGGTATTTTGTTTACTGATTATCTTACTCCACTTCGAAAACAACTTTTGAAAGGAAAATTAGATAAAATTAGTAAAGGAAAAATAACGGCTGATTATAGAGTTACATTGCCTAAAAAATAAAGTAAAAATTAAGATTTTAGAAGTAAGAAGTGAAATATGATAAGCTAATTCATAATTTACCTTCTCGTTTTACTTCTTGTTTCTGACTTCATACCTCTTACTTTATTTCTCAAAAGCCCCAATATCAGGCTGACTATCCCTTACTTTGCCTTCCAAATCTATCTCTAAACCAATATCAAGACCTGCATTTATGGCAGGACTCAGCGAATCTAATTGATACTTTCCATTAAACGCATCTTTAAATTTTGGGTCTTCATTCAAAATATTTGGTAAAGAGGAATCTAAAAGTCTTGTTTTCAAAAGATTAGAATTCCAAAAGGTTTGAAATTCGGCTTCTGGTGTGGCAAACAAAATCAGTTCTTCATCTATACTTCCCCAAACGATATTATTTATAAAATAGGCTTTTAAGTTTTCTCTAATTACTTGCTGATTTCCCAATGTATCTACAAATGCTAAGACATTCGAAAGCTCAAAAGAAGGTTCTTCTCTAAAAAAATCAAATCCAAAATTGGCAAAGGTATTATTATAAAAATAATAATTTCCTCCTGCACCTGCTGCAAAAGTTCGTTTCAAACAGTTGTGAATAAGCGTATTTTGAATCAAAACATCAGAGTTCAAGCAAAAAATACCTGCATCAGCCATATTTCTAATAACCGTATTTTCGATAACTAAATCTGGAATAGTGTCATTATCAGGCGTTCCAAAACGTATTCCTGTTGTAGCATTTTCTATAATAGTGTATGAAATTCTATTATTTTTACTATTTTCTCCAAACAAAACTCCAAACCATTGTCCTAATGCACCTTCAAAATCGCCATCGTTTCTAAAACTTCCTAGTTTTACATTTTCGGCAGCATTTCCATTTACTTCCAAAGAACCAGCCACCAAAAGCGCAGCATCTGTCAAAAAAGCAACTTTTACACCTGCTTCTATGGTCAGTTTGCAATTTTCTTCTACCAAAACGCTTCCTTTGATAATATATGGTTTTTTCCCACTCCAAACTGCTTGACAATCCAAAACAGAATCTTCCAATAAAATCCCATCTTGCAACCAAACAATCAAAGGTAATCTTTCAATATTTCCATTACTTTCCACTACCAAAAAATCTTCTAGTTTTGTTATCTCATCGGTATTTAGTGTAGGAGGAAGAATATCTAAAAAAACACGTAAACTATCATTTCCTCTCAAAAAAATATCGGTTGCTTCTTGTCTTTTGATTCCGTTTACTGTCAGACGAAAAGGCGAATTCTCTCCAGTTTGAAGAGATATTTTTGAAATATTTAGGGCTTCATTATTAAAATTTTTAATACTCACACGCTTTACAGGCGACTCAAAACCTGTATAAAGTGTATCAAAAAAAACAGTATCAGGCGAAAAACTAATTTTATTACTTTTGTCTGTACTAATCATTTCATCTCTTGGTTCACACGAAAAAAGCGAAATAGAGAAAATGCTAAAAAGTAGAAAATAAAAAGTGTCTTTTTTTGGAAATGATTTGACTGTATAATTCATTCTTGAATGGCTTATTGATTATTTTTATTGAGTGATAAAGGTACAAAATATAAGAACTAGAATAGTTTTGCTAAAATGTTAAAAGGCATAAAAAACCCAATTCAATCTAAAACTTATCTAAAGTTTTAGTCTGAATTGGGATTTAATTTTTTGTGCAATTTATCACTCTTACACTTCAATATTTTACAAATACATTTATAAAACACTATTGAGCCTTCTAACGGGATCGAACCGTTGACCTATTGATTACAAATCAATTGCTCTACCAGCTGAGCTAAGAAGGCTTTTATTTGGTAACACAAAGGTAAAACTATTTTTAATATTGACAATAAAAAAACAAAAAACATTTTATTTTTTAGATATCAATTCTGCAACAACTTTCTTTTTTTTTGATTATTTTGTTGCTTCGTTTCCCTTAATGCAATGCAAAGGTAATACGACTTTTTTAATTCTGCAAACAAATTTTGAACAATTATTAAAATAAAATTAATTTTTCTTCAATGGATTTAACAAACTATTGATTTTCAGAAATTTACAATTAAAATAAAATTCAGAAATAAAAATAAAATCTATTAAATTTCTATCGAAAAAGAGTCATCTGACAAACTTCACAACTTATATTTAGTTGTCCTACTGTATAAAAAACAACTTTTATCACTTTACACAAAATTATTTTCTATAATGTCTTCTATCAAACAAATTCATCAAGCTGCTTATCATCCGATTGCAGATTTAGTTACTTATTCTCCTCTACCAAATCGCATCATCAAACAAATAGATCCTTTTTTATTTCTCAATCATCACGGTCATCAAATTTATCCTGCTCATAATTCGGGTTTACCTTTTGGTCCTCACCCACATAGAGGAATGCAAACGGTTACTTTTATTCTAAAAGGAGATATTATGCACCAAGATTCTCAAGGATATAAAAGTGTGATTAATGAAGGAGGTGTACAGTGGATGGTAGCAGGAAGTGGTCTTTTGCATTCTGAAATTTCTTCTGAAAAGTTTAAAAAAGAAGGTGGCGAATTAGAGATTCTGCAGCTTTGGGTAAATTTACCAGCAAAACTCAAAATGACTACTCCTACTTACATCGGTTTGCAAAAAGAAGATATTCCTAGTTTGAGAGTAAATGATAAAACTACACTCAATCTTATTTCAGGAACATATCAAGAATAAAAAGGAGCGTTTGAAAGCCCAACAGAACTTTTTTTATCAACACTAGAACTTGAAAAAAATGCAAAATGGCAAACTATTATTCCAAAAGGAAACACTATTTTTTGTTATTTGGTAAAGGGAAAAGCAATCATTGATGGAAAAGAAATTTTGGAAAGACAGTTAGTAGAATTTGAAATTAATCCAACTACTGAAACTTCTATTAATTTTGAGGCTTTGGAAGATAGTTTATTGATTTGGGGTTATGCTCTTCCATTTAACGAACCATTGGTCGCAAAAGGTCCTTTTGTAATGAATTCTGAAAAAGAAATAATGGAAGCATTTCAAGATTATCAACTAGGAAAGTTTGGTGTTTGGAAAGAGTAAGAAATAATTACGACCTGCTAAAGCAGCGAAGCTAATTAAAAATTACGAAATGAATATTCAGCGTAACTAATTACGATTACAACACGCTGCAATTCAATAATTTAAAACGCATTACTAAAATCAATTACATATTTTAATCCTTATCAAATTAAGTTTTGGTAAGGATTTTTCGTAAATTTCGTTTTTTTGAACTGAATAAATTATAGAAAATCCTAACCTTTAATGAATATCTTTAAAGACTTAAAAGTTATAGAATTAGCGAGTGTTTTGGCTGCTCCTTCGGTCGGACAATTTTTTGCTGAATGTGGCGCAACTGTCCTCAAAATTGAAAATCCTCTAACGAATGGAGATGTTACTCGCTCTTGGAAACTCCCTTCTGAAGATCCCAAAAATAGTATTTCTGCTTATTTTTCGGCTATAAATTGGGGCAAAACTTCACTTACTCTCAATATTTATGATAAAGAAGACAAAGAAAAATTATATCAAGAAATAAAAGATGCTGATATTGTTTTGGCAAGTTATAAAAAAGGAGATGCCGAAAAACTGGGTGTAGATTATGAAACACTTAAAAAAATCAACTCCAAACTAATTTATGGACACATTACAGGATATGGAACTGAAAGTTATAAGGTAGGTTATGATGCACTCATTCAAGCCGAAACTGGTTTTGTGTTTATGAATGGAGAAAAAGAAGAAATAGAAAATAACGAAAATGATACTAGAAAAAAATTAGAAGGAACAAAAATGCCTGTGGCTTTGGTCGATATCTTGGCAGCTCATCATCTCAAAGAAGGGCTATTAGTGGCTCTTTTAAAACGAGAAAAAGAAGGTTATAATTTTGCAGGAAGTTATG
>DAIUBX010000198.1:0-6120 GCA_036846465.1 Bernardetia sp. | reverse complement strand
GTAACATTTGCTCTTTTAGATTTTGCTGATTTTTTGAAAAAAAATTATCCAAATTATAGCCTACCAAAGACAAAACAGTTTGATAATAATAATTTAAAAAATGAAATAGTTGTGATGGAAACAGGAGGAATGAAAGGTAGAAAAAAGGAAATGGTACGAGAAGAAGTTCATCAAATCTTGAAAACTGCTTTTGGAGTTTCGTTTATTGATTCAGAATATGGAATGACAGAGCTTTTATCACAAGGTTATGCACTCAAAAATACAGATAAAAATAATTTAGATGAAAATGATGATGAAATAAATACAGAAATTTGGTTTCAAACTCCTTCTTATCTCAAAATTATTATTCGTGATACCAATGACCCTTTTGAATTGAAAAATATAGAAAATAAATCAGATAATTTTGATATTCAAAGTGGAGCAATCAATGTCATTGACTTAGCTAATGTAGAAAGTTGTGCCTTTATAGAAACGCAGGATTTAGGAAAAATAAATGCAAAAGGAGAGTTTCAAGTCTTAGGGCGTTTTGATTATTCTGATGTGAGAGGGTGTAATTTGTTGGTGCTTTGATTTTTAGGTGAAAATAGAATTTGTTATCATTTAAAGACTCCTCAAAAGATTGTTTATGTTTCTTTTGGGGAGTTTTTTTTAAAAAATTAATAATGTTTTACATTATTTACAATAACGAATATCAAAAGGAATAATTTCGAATTGTGTGCCATTCCATCTTAGAGTAGTTCGTTCCATAAATTTTCCTCCTCCTTTTCTAGTTTTATTTAGCTCAGTTTCTTCTTCTGACGAAATTGGCTTTAATTTACCATTAGGCAAATCAAAATAAGGATGACGATCGATATAAAAAGGTCGTGTATTAAAACTAAGCTCTTGTTTTTGCTTGTCATAAGCAGGTAATATCCAATAAACTCTAGAATACTTATCAAAACTTTGCGAAGATTTTCCTGCAATACAATCTTTACAACGCACTATTTTTCCTTTATCTATTTCAAAGCCTTGCACAACTATAGACTTATCCATTCCTCCTCCAATATAATCGTATATCACCACATACAGAGGATTTCTTTCTCTTTCAACTTGGAAAATTGTAATTGGTAAAGCCCAAAGATTATCTTCCTCTATTTCTATCTCTCCTTTTTCATTTTTGTATTCATTTTCAAATTTGAAACTAGATATGTCTTCTACTAAAATTACAGAATCTACCGAAGAACGATAAACACCATAGGCTATTGCAGACCTGTTATTCCAACCTTGATTATAACTAAAATCATAGACACGAAATTTTCCATCATCAGAAATAATAATTCCTTCTTTTTCTACATAACGAGGTAAACCATACGCAAAACCATCTGGTTCTTTCAAGGCTTGTTCTAATAGCTTATCTATCATTCCAATAGAATCAGTACGCCCATCACCAATCATAATAGGATAGACATCTAAGTAGGAAAGTAATTTAGTTTCAATTTTTCTAAGTTTTTCAGAGGGTTTTATTTCACTTTTGAAATCATTTTTTGAAATATCTTTATAATGAGCAGGAAAATATCTTCCAAAATCTATTTTTGAAGTGTCGATAATCATCTGTACAGCAGCTTTTCCTACTACTGAATCTTTTTGGTAATTACGTGATAGAAAAGCTATGGTTTTGAATTTTGGGTTATTATTTATTCTACTCAAATCATATAATCCATAAAACAAAGCCCCTATGTCATTCATAGAATCAGGTAATTTGCAATTTGCTAATTCGACATGAATTTGTGATAAACTATCCTTTTCTGTAACTGTATAAGCTGTTGAGTTGTAAATTTTCTCTAAGACATCTGTTGCTCTTTCTTGCATGTCTTTACTTTCTATTTCAGAAAGCCATTTTTGGACAGGCTGTGGTTTATCTTTACAAGAGAATAAGCAAACAGATAGTAGAAATAATACTGTTAGTTTTTTTGTTGGGAACATATCAAAGTTGTTTATGAATCAAAAAGCTGTGAACAGATATTATAAGTCAGATTGAAAAGACAAATTCTTTTCCACTATTTGAACATAGCTTTTTACAAAGAACGAATACTGCTCAAAGAAAAATATAGATTTTTTTAATAAAGTTTCCTTATCATCACTAGAATTTCCCATTCTAAATGTATGAGGATTTCGACCCAAGAAATAATTAAAGCCTACTCTATAAATCGGATATTCATCTTGTTCTATTAGATAATCTTCTTGTTTCAAAAATGTATATAGAGAGTTAGAAATAATTTCAATTTCTATACGAGGTAATTCTAAATACATGTATTTTAGCTCTGTCTTTATATAATTTGTGTCAATGTATAAAGCAATACTCATTTCATTTCCAATATCTTTGGTATATCTGAGAATTCCTTTTTTTGATAAAGGCTTATTTTTAGAATAATCTGGAAAGAATGATTTTATAAGTTGCTCGTAGAAATCAATTATGTTTTTGACATTGAAAAAATAATGCTTTTGGGGAATAAATCCATTAGAAGCAGGAATTTGAATAGGATAATGTAACGTTCTTTCTCTTGTGTTTTTTGGTTCTCTTTCTTCAAATAACTCTATTGAATCAAAGTCAAATTCTTTTTGTGTCCAATAATTACTCATTAATTCTTCTAAAAAAACTTTGAAATTATTATTTGAAAATGTCGCTTTTATTCCTTTATAAATTGGATAACCTCCTTTATAAGGTTCATCATAATTAAGAATATAAAATGAGGAGTTTATAAATTCTTCTTTGAGCGTTTTTCTCAGTTCATTATGATTTATTGTATTAATATTATCATCAAAAAAACTAGAAAGCATTGCATAATGAAATTTAGTTTGGTTTTCTGCCGTTCGCAAATAAATTTCTTCTGCTATTTCTTGTCTTATTTCAAAAAAATGGTGCTTGAATTTTTGATGGAAATTATTCATATTCTAAAGTAGATTTAAGCTGTAATTTCTAATTTTGAATATTCATAATTAGAGTCTAAAATAGTAAGTTGTTTTGTTACTGGAAAGATTTTTTTATTTTCCATTGCTTCCATCATATTTTTAGCAACAGCTTCAAAAACTGGAATAGCCACACTATTTCCTGTCAGTTTTCGCATTGCTGTATAACTAACGACAATTTTAAAATCCTCTGGAAAGCCTTGTAATCGTAAAAGTTCTCTTTCTGAAAGTCTTCTATTTCCATTTACTAAAAGATAATTGTACGACCCTCCTGCACGTAAAGCACACGAATAAGGCAAAACTGAAATATTTCCACCTTTGTTTTCGTGCCAAATAGAAGGAAAAAAAGGTTCTTTTTTTAATCGTTCTTGCCTTTTATCTAAGATGTTTTGAGAAGCAAACAGTTTTTTATCTACTTCATTTTCAGATATCAAAATTTCAGAAAGTGGTGGGTATTCTCCCAAAGGTTTGGGAAATTGAAAATTAATATTTTCTCTAAAACCTACAATAATTGTACGTTCTCTTTTTTGTGGAAGACCAAAATCTAAAGCATTCAGAACTGTATGATGAACAAAATATCCTAACTCTTCTAGTTTCTGTAAAATAACTTTAAATGTCCTTCCTTTATCGTGTGAACGTAACTGTTTTACATTTTCTAAAACAAATGAATAGGGCTTTTTTTCTTTTAAAATTTCTTCAATATTAAAAAAAAGAGTTCCTCTAGTATCTGCAAATCCTTCTCTATTTCCAATTACTGAAAAAGGCTGACAAGGAAAACCTGCTAGTAAAATATCATGATTTGGAATTTCTTTTGGTAAAATTTGAGTAATATCTCCAAAAGGTTTTTCATCAAAATTAGCCTCATACATTTTTTGAGCATCTTTATCCCATTCAGAAGTAAAAACATTCTGACAATTATATTTTTCAAATGCCAAACGAAGTCCTCCAATTCCTGCAAATAAATCTATTGTCTTTAATTTTTTCATAAAATTCTATTTTAAAACTGCATTCCCCAATCTCCATTTCCCATTCCCTCAAACTCATTCCCTCAACTTCAAATAAATCGTTTTTCCTTTCTGAATTGCTCCTCCCGGGTTTAGGGATTGTGTCGTAATTCTCCCTTTTCCTTCAAAAGCGACTTTCATTCCTAAGTTTTCCAATAAATAAAGGGCATCACGAAGGCGCATTCCACGTACATCAGGAACAAGACTGGCAGCAGCTTGATTGTCTATCCACATTACGGTATCGGTTGCAACTCTCGTTTTTACCCATTGCTGAACGCTTAAATTTTCTGTTTTGATTCCTAATTGAGAACAGACCAAATCCAAATCTGGACGGTAGCCAGCACGAATATAAGGCAAACGCATGTGCAAACTATCCATTGCTGTCGGCTCAACTTCTGAAAGAGGTTTGTGTAAATAACGCTGATAAACTACATCTGAAACCTTACGAAAAACAGGAGCAGCAATTTCGGCAGCATAACGTTTGTCCGTTTTTGGGTCATCAATAACTACAATACACGAATATTTTGGCTTATCAGCAGGAAAATAACCCACAAAAGATGTGTAATGGTCTTCGGTATATTCTCCATTTCTTACTTTTTCGGCTGTTCCTGTTTTTCCTGCAATTTGATAGGTTTTTGTATCAATTTTTTTAGCCGTTCCATTTTCCACTGCACCACGTAACATAGTTTGTAGAATGGTAATGGTTTTTTCTGAAATGGTTTGTTTGTTTAATACTTTGGCTTCATAACTGGTTAGTGTCTTTCCTGCTTGTCTTGTCTGACTGACAATAATTGGCTCAACCATTACACCATTATTTGCAATCGTATTATAAAAAGAAAGTGTTTGAAGAGGAGATAATTTAAGCTCATAACCAATAGACATCCAAGGAAGTGTACTTCCACTCCACGAAGAATCAGAAGGCGATTTGATATAAGGTTGTGCTTCTCCTGCCATTTGAAAGCCTAAAGGACGATTAAGACCAAATTTTTTGAGGTATTCGACATATTTTTCAGGATTTTTACGGAAATACTTCCAAATCAAAAGCGACATTCCGACATTCGAAGACTTCTCAAAAACTTCTTGTACTGTTATTTTACCAAGAGGAGAAACATCTCTCATAATGGCATCATCGTAATATTTATGTATGCCATCGCCTGTCTGAACGCTATCTGTAAGTAAAACATGACTTTCTTCATCTTCAAAAAGTGCAGCCATTGACATTAGCTTAAACGTTGACCCCGGTTCGGCAAGTCCCATATCTCCGACAGCATAATTATTATTTTCTACATACGAGCCATTTGAGTTTATTCCTAAATTGACAAGGGCTTTTATTTGTCCTGTTGCTACTTCCATCAAAATAATTGAACCATAATCAGCTTTATATTGACGAAGTGCATTTTGCAAAATCTGATGAACCGTATCTTGTAAATTTATATCAATCGTAGTCTGAATATCAATTCCCGGTTTGGGTCTGACTTGTGACATATCATCGACAGGTTTCCAAAAACCACCTGCAATAAGTTCGTACAATGCCTCACCAGCAACACCTTGTAATTCACTATTAAAACTATATTCCAAACCTCTACCATTTAGAGATTGTGTTGTGTCTTCATCTGTAACAAAGCCAATAGTACGCCTAGCAAGTTCTCCAAAAGGTAAAAAACGTCTGTCGGTTTGTTCATAGATTATGCCTCCTTTATTTCTTCCTTCTCTAAAAATTGGGAATTTAGAGAGTTTTTTATAGTTTTCGTGGTCGATGAGTTCTTTACTAATTATATAATATTTCTTTTTGTTTTTACGATATTCCTTTAAAAGATTTACATAATAACTCGGCTCATGTTCTTTAAAAAAACTAGACAAAAGAATCCCTAATGAATCAATTCCACTATTAAAAACAGCACTATCTGCTACCGTTGGGTCAATAGCGACACGATAAAAAGGCAACGAAGTAGCCAAAAGGCTTCCATCATCTGCCACAATACTTCCTCTAGTCGGTTGTACATCACGCATTTCTACACCTCTAGCTTTGCTACTCCATTTTTCTCCTTCGATGATTTGAATAGTCATCATTTTATAAACAATGACTAAAGCCACAAAAGCAACTACCAAAAAGGCAATTCTGACACGAGCGAGTATGTATTTTCTTATTCCTGTTTTTTCTGCCATAAAA
>DAIUBX010000197.1:0-6124 GCA_036846465.1 Bernardetia sp. | reverse complement strand
TTTTTTTGAAAATTTGATTCATACATGCTAGTTTAATTGTATTTTTGCATCTTCTAGGTACATTTTAACTCAAAAAACTATCAAACTCCAACTTTGATGACTATTTTTCGTTAGTTATAAAGTGCTTTAAAAAATGCTAGAACAAATTAATTTCAAAAATCAAATACAGTAATGACACTTCTGTTAGTCTATCTTTTCATTGCTCTTTTTACCTCTTTTATATGTTCTATAATGGAAGCTGTTTTGCTATCCACTCCTATTTCTTATTTAAAATCAAGAATAGAAAATGGAGATAAAAGTGCTGAACTCATGCTAAAACTAAAGGAAGACATAGACAAATCTCTTTCTGCCATTTTATCCCTAAACACAATAGCTCACACAGTAGGTGCTGCAGGAGTGGGAGCTCAAGCAACTGTTGTGTTTGGTGAAGCCTATTTTGGAGTAGTTTCTGCTGTTTTGACTGTCCTAATCTTGGTTTTGACAGAAATAATACCCAAAACTTTAGGAGCAAATTATAGTAGAGAATTAATTGGAATTGCTTCCAAGACAATCAAAGGAATGATTTTTATTACGTATCCATTGGTTTGGCTCTCGTCTATTATGACCAAAATGCTTTCAAGAGAAAAATCAGAACTCACGACTAGTAGAGAAGAAATTTCGGCATTAGCAAGTATAGGAACGCAAGAAGGTATTTTTGAAGACAAAGAAAACAAGATTATCCAAAATCTCATCAAACTCAAAAACTTAAAAATAAAAGAAGTCATGACACCTCGAATTGTTGTTGTAACAGCAAGTGAAGATATGACTTTACAAGAATTTTTAAAAAATAAAGAGTTTCTCCACTTTTCAAGAATACCCATTTATCAAGAAAATAGAGAAAACATAACAGGTTATGTTTTTAGAGAATTAGTATTTGAAAAATTAGCTGAAGACCAATTTGACTTACAACTAAAAGATATAAAAAGACCGATTCTTCATTTTCCTGAAAACATGACTTTGTTTGATGCATGGGAAGAGATGCTCCAAAAAAAGGAACATATTTCATTGATAACCGATGAATACGGTGGAATGGACGGTGTTACAACACTTGAAGACATTATTGAATCGTTGCTTGGTTTTGAAATTGTAGATGAGAAAGATAAAGTAGAAGACATGCAACAATACGCAGCAAAAAGATGGCAAGAAAGACAAAAAAAGTACAAACTTTTAAAGAGCGAAAAAACAGTCTAGTTTTGTAAAATACCGTTTTATCCTCTCCTATTTCCTATAAAATAAATCTAAAAACTGATTTAAGTACCACTACTTGAATCAGTTTTTTAAATTTTATAACTATGGCAAAAAAACAAAAACCACTAAAAAGAACGCCTTTAAAACGAACGCCACTAAAGAAAAAAGAATATAATCTAGAAGATTTCAAGAATAAAGAATACCGTAAAGACGATTCTAAAAAAGAGTATTCTAAAAAAGACGATTTTAAGAAAGAATACACGCCAAAAATCTACAAAAAACGAGAGTACAAAGTAAAAGATTATAGAGAACTCAAAAAACGAGAACCAAAACCCTTTGTACAACTCACACCAAAAGAAGCCTTTTTAAAATTAGCTGCCTTTTGTGCGTATCAAGAACGCTGTTATCAAGAAATTTATGCAAAACTAGAGGAATGGAAAATCGAACAAGACGACCATTATGCCATCGTAACACTTTTAGAAGAAGAAAACTTTTTGAATGAAAAACGTTTTGCAGAATCCTACACAAGAGGAAAATTTAGTTATAAAAAATGGGGAAAGCGAAAAATTAGATACGGACTTTTGCAAAAAGATATTTCTGAAAAAATGATTCAAGACGCTTTTTTATCAGAAATAAAAGAGGAAGAATATTTCTCAACTCTTACAGAACTTTTAGAAAAAAAATGGGCAGATTTAGTGGAAAATGAGGAGGATAACTTTAAAAGAAAACAAAAATCAACTAATTACGCCCTTCAAAAAGGCTATGAAAATGAATTGATTAGAGAGATTTTAGAAGACATAAGTAAACTGCAAAATTGATTATTCTTTGTAAATTTGTAAATCTATTTTTATCAAAAATCATGTTATCAAATTCTACTACAATGAAATTACAATCAATCTTGCCTTTGTCTTTATTCATTCTTCTATTTGCTTGTAATGGAAATTCAAACAAAACAAATGATGACCAAACAAAAACAGTTGATTCTACCCTTGTTCTGACTAATGAGCAAGAAAAGAATATCACTAATTTAGAACTTTTACAAGGAAAGTGGCAAAGTACTGATGATGAAACCAACTTTCTAAAATTTGAAAATACTACTAGAATGGAAATAGCTGAAGGAATGACAGAATGGGACAGCGAAACTTTTACTTTATCAGATAAATGTACCAACGAATCAGACAAAAACAAAGATGTAAAACCCGAAAAAGATAGATATATTACTTGTCCAAATTTGGATATGTGTTGGTATATCATAGACCTAAACGAAGAAATACTGACACTTGCCTACATGTCTCGTGGAAATACATTGGCTTATAAAAGAGTGAAATAGAAAGATTTTGAAGGATTGTAGTTTATTAAAAAGAACATTCATTAGTAATAAGAAATGCACTATTCACACACTCTTACTGAGCATCATCAAGATTTTCTAAACCAAAACCGAACAGATCCTATCACAGGAGAAAAAATAGAAGAAGGGCATACTGTCGTAATTTGCGCTGCATGTAAATCTGCTTTTTTTATAGAAAGCTGGGAATACTTAGGACATTCTCACTGCGACCAAACAGAAACTCTCAAATTTTTACCTCTTCCACAAACACTTTATCTCAAAGCTAATGATAAGTACACTCAAGAAGTACTAAGTTTTGGCTTTGCTAGTAATCCTATGTTCATAAGCGATGACTTAGGCTGTGTGTTTTCTATATTTGGAGGCTTTGTTTCTTCCATTTTGAGTGGTATAATAGGAGCTGAAGCTGGTGAAGTAGTGGGTTGGATAGCTTTTTTTATTCTCTTTGGTTCTTGTCTGACCTATGGAGTACGTGCTATCTTACCAGCAAAAACAAAAAACAAATCCATTAAAGAAATGGAAAATATGGAGTCAAAATTTTCTATTTATATAAACTATAAAAGTAAAGGATTAGCAATAGAGAACAATAACACAAAAACACTAAGAGATTTTTTTGCCTTTGAAGATATAACAGAGTTCAAGTATCATATTATTTATCATCCTAATACAAATATAGATGCGCTTTATTGTCAGTTGCAGATAAGAATAATGACTAAACAACAATTTTCAGTAAATTATTTTGCAACTATTCATAGAGATACTATACCTGAATGGAGTGATTTTATTTCAAAATTACCTACTGATTTGAGAATTATTAATACACCTTTTGTTTATGAATTGGCATAAAAAACTCATTTTTTCTTTTTTTATGGAGAAGAATTAGTTTTTTTGATTACTTATTTTCAGTTATAAAATTTTGCTTCAAAAAAATAGTATATTTGTTTGTAACACAAAAATCAATGATACATTATTTATGGAACAAGAAACTAATAAACGCAAACTTTTAGAGGAGTTACAAGAAAAAATTGAGGCTTTACTAAGTAATAATAGTTTGAAAGACCTTTTGCCTAATAAGGATATTTCACGTACTATATTAGTAGATATTAATAAAAAAGCTCATTTTTTACGTATTGATATTGAAAATTATAAGCAGTTTGAAAAATTTTCTATTCAAAATCTAAATCGTATTAATCTTATTGGAGGAGATAATAATTCAGGTAAATCAAGTTTATTAGAGGCTGTTTATTTGCTCTGTATTCAGAATGACATTTTTGCTTTTATTGAGATGCAAAGACGTAGAGGAAAATTTTTTAATAATGTTCCTTCTAATTGGCTTTTCAAAAATTTACCTAATGAGTCAAAAGTAAGTGGTGTCTTTTTTGAATCAAAAGTAGAAAATTATTTCTTTGCACAACAAGAAGAAGATAATAGTTTTGATAAAACTAATTATTTGACTACTCTATTTTTGAAGGGTAGTTTTGACAATGAATATTCAGAAAGTAACCTGCGTTTGTTTGAAAGAAGAAAACAAAGTTATTTCAAACACATTAATAATTTGTGTAATGTTCGTTATTCTAGTCCATTTTCTATTCATAGTAGAGAAGATTTATTTAAAAGTCATGAGAAAAGTATAGAAACTAAATCTATTGAGAAAATTCTTGATTTCATTCGTACTTATGTAGATAAGGGTATCGAAAAAATAGATTTGGTAGGCGAAGGAGATTTACAGCGTTTTTTAGTTACTCATAAAGACTACAAAGAAGCCATAGATATAACCCATTTTGGGGATGGATTACAGCGTATTTTTCAAATTACATTGCTTTTTGCAACTGTAAAAAATGGTGTTTTGCTCATTGATGAAATTGAAAATGCTATTCATCACGATTTATTCAAAAATTTTACTCGTTTTATTGAAGATTTGGCAGAAGAGTTTAATGTTCAATTATTTATTACTTCTCATAGCAAAGAATGTATCAATTCATTTTTTGATAATGGAAATAAAAATATAAATCTTTCAGCCTATAGTTTAATAAATAACGACGGAGATATAACACTTCAATATACAGAAGGAGAACGTTTTGGTAGAATGATTCAAAATTTTGATACAGACTTAAGAAAATAAAATATAGCTTTATAAAAATGAAAAAAATACTACTAATTCTTTGTGAAGGTCCACATGATGTAGCTTTTTTATATAAAATTCTGCGTTTGGGTTTATCTGCAAAGGATATACAAGATAAAAAAATTACTCAATTTGATTCTACTTTATCAAATTATTTTATCAAAACACTCAAAAATTATAGGTACGAAGAAGGTAATTTATACGGAAAACCTAAAATGCCTATTCCTTTGGAATTAACTAAAGATGATGAAACTACCCAAATTTTTATTTACGGATTAGGAGGGGATTATCAAATTCAAAATTGGAAAAATACCATTCAAGCCTATCAAGATTTAATAAGTTCAGAACATGAAAATAAGAAGTATGAAATATCTTTAGCCTTATTTTTTGATGCCGATAAAGAAGGAGTTGAACATCGATTAAAAACAACACAAGAGTATTTTAGAGAATTATTACCTGAACTTGACCAAATTACATTAACAGAAAATACTCTAGCAACTTCTTCTTATAAAAAAATAGGGTTGAATATTTTTGCTGATACTAATGGAACTGGAAATTTAGAAAGCATTTTAATTCCTTTGATGAGTAAAGGGAATGAAGATATATTTAATAATGCTGCAAATTATTTTGAAACGAATTTTGATAAAAAACGAGTAAAAAAGAATAATGCAAAAAAAGAGAAGTCAATGATTGGAATAGCAGGTAATTTACAACATTCAGGAGTAGCAAATAACTCTATTATTCAGCAATCTGACTATATTACCAAAGAAAAAATTGATAAAAATGAGCAATGTCAGAAAATTATAGAGTTTTTTAAAGAATTACTAAAATAAGTAAAAACCTCATTAATCCTTCCCAAAAAAGAGAAAAGAAAAATGAGGTTTTAAAAAAATTCCATAAAGAAAAATCTATCTTGCCGTTGTTGGTGTCTTACCAACGACATAATATTTCTTACTCTTCAAAAACAGAGTTCACAAAAGCTATTTTCCCATCTTCTAAAACTACACCCACAGGCGAATCTTTAGTTACTTTTCCTGCTAGTATTTCTTTTGAAAGTTCGTTTAAAATTTCACGTTGAACAACTCGTTTGAGTGGTCTTGCTCCAAATTGTGGGTCATAACCAATCTTACCGATATAATCTAAGGCTTCTTTCGAAACTTCTAACGTAATTCCGTTTTCGTCTAGTCGTCTTTGAACCTGTTTTAACTGTAAATCTACAATCTGACGAATTTCTAATCTTGAAAGAGGTTTGAAGATTAATATTTCATCAATACGATTCAAAAATTCTGGTCGCATAGTCGCTCTCAAAAGCTCTGTAACCTGTATTTTTGTATCTTCATAAAGCTCTTCTACTTGCTCGTCTGTTTTTTCAGTTGCTAAAGCAAAATTATTTTGAATAATCTGCGAACCTGTATTCGAAGTCATGATGA